>NZ_JANSJD010000014.1:0-83543 GCF_047462395.1 Synechococcus sp. H55.7 | reverse complement strand
GGGCAGAGGAAGAGACAAAAATCTCGCCGTAAAGCGGATGGGGAAACCCCACCCGCCTGCGCGGTGGGGTAGTTCATGAGAGACAGAGGTTGCCGGTGGGATAAACTGAGATGCAGACAGGTGATTTTTGAACCTGACCTCTGCCCTGGTTCTCCCGCTCTGGTGGTTCTGATAAACAAAAACGATGATGTCCTCCCGCTCCTCTTGGGTCCCAGGTGCCGCTGCCGCGGGGAGCGGGCTCTTTGTCTTCGCATTGGTGGTGGGCCTGCTGGATCAGATCCTGCCGACCCTGCCCAAGGTTTCCCTGTCCTTGGCCGGGATCCCTGGCCTGGTAGCGGCAATTGGGGCCTCCTACGGGGTTTGGCGGCTGGTTCAGATGGGTCTGCAGTCGCATTCCTGGCCTGACTTTCGAGCCTCGCTGCTGGCGGCTGTGTCCCCCTTCGATCCCGCCGATCACGGTGGCAGGCCGCGGCGACCCGAGGTGGATCCGCGTCCTCTGCAAGTGGCTGAGGAGATCCGCCAAACCCAGCTCCGCCACCAAAAGATCCTCGACCGCATCAAGCAGCAGGTGAAAGCCGAAATCCAAACCTGCGAACGCGCCCAAGCGCAACTGCGCAGTGAGCAGCAGCGGTGCCGAGTTCTGCAGGCCCAAGCCCAACAGTTGCAACGGCATCTGCAAAATCTCCAAACATCACCCCCGCCCTCTTCCCCAAACTCCAAACCGGCCAAACCCACACCAGGGCGGGAACTGCACCAAAAGCTCCGCCAGCTTCAATCGCAAGTTACCGCCCTAAAAATAGAGCTGGAACGCCAAGGGATCCAACTGCAGCAGTCGGAAGCCGAGCGGGCCCAGCTCCAGCAGCAGCAGCAAAAGCTCAAGCGCCTCCTGCAGCGCACAAAATGCGAGAATCGGCAGTTGCGCTCTCAACATGACCAATGGGCTCGGCAACTGGAGCAAACTCAACAGGAGCTGCAGGTTTTACGGCAGTCCTACCGTGCCTTGCAGGTTCTCCAAGAAATAGGCGCTACCTTAGCCCAGAAGCCACTCCCTGAGATCCCAGAAAAGGAGCCTTCTGGAACCTCCAGCTAGCAGCCTCAACTCACCCGCTTGAGCACGAACACACTCCCCTCGCTGCCCCGACCCATCCGTAAGTCTTCATCCAAATAGGTAATGTCCAGCCAGCCTGTTGGCTCGCGGCGGCGAAGGTCGATCTTCACCGCCGGGATCCGCTCTGGAGCCCGTTCAAGCAAATGGAGAAAACTCTCGATCTCGTAGCTCATCAACGCTTGGGAGCCGAGCACAAAGCGCTCGAAAATGACCCTGACCCGGCGTTCCGACTCCGGGTAGAAGCGGGCTGCCACCGCCAAAACTCCCCGTGGCAGCCAACCGGATCCCTGGATCTCCGCCACGTTGAAGACCCGTCCAGCTTTGGCCCGAATGCACTGGTAGATCTCGCCGGTGGTCAGAAAGGGCAACTTGGCCAGCCGCAGCAGGTCTGTGCTGGTGGTAAATAGGGTGAGCCAGTTCCCCTCCAACTTTTCAGGGGCAGAGGTTGGCCTGGGGGTGGGGTTGAGCACTTCCAGGGCAGCAATGTGAGACAAGATTTGGGCTTTCTGGTCAGGGGAAACCTTCCGGCCTCGGTCGGCCACCTCCAGCAGGCGCAACAGGGCCAGTTTTTGCTCAGCCAAAGACCCAGGCATGGGCTTACCGCAGCAGCACGACCCTATTTTAGGAGTTGGTGGCAGCCGAGTAGGGAAAGGGGGATCCCGGCCCTCAGCCAGTCAGCTCTTCCACCCGCCTGAGCTCTGCCACCTGCTCGTACCCCAGGCCTGCCCGCACCAACAGGGGCTCCGGCCCCGTGAGATCGATGACCGTCGAGACCTGGGCCCGATAGGGAGCCTCGTCATCCAGCACCAGATCCACCTGTTTCTCCAACTGTCGCATTTCCTCGGCGGTAAAGATTCCCCCCTCTTCCCAATCCCCAACAGAGTCAAAACCCACCTCCAAAGAGCCAACGGGATCCCCGCCCAGCTTGGCCGAGGTGGAGACGATGGGGTTGCCTAACTCGGCCAACAGCGCCTGACAGATGGCCGAATCGGGCACGCGGATGCCAGTGGTTTTCCGCTTGGGATCCATGACTAGCTTGGGCACCAGCTTGGTGGCCGGCAACAGAAACGTAAACGGGCCTGGGATCAGCCGCCGCATCAGTCGATAGGCGGGATCGCTCACCTGGGCGTACTGGGCAATTTGGGAAAGCGAAGGGCACAAAAAGGTGAGGGGCTTGTCGTTGGAAAGCCGCTTGAGACGCCTTACCCGCTCTACCGCCTGCTTGTGGGTGACATCGCAGCCAATGGCATAGACCGTATCAGTGGGGTAGAGCATGACCGCCCCTTCCCGCAGAGCGGCTGCAATCCGTTGGATGGAGCGGGCCTGGGGATGCTGCGGATGGAGCTTAAAGTACTCGGCCATTCGGGAGAAAAAAGCAAAATCTCAAGATTCGGGGCAGCTAGGGCTTTCCGCCACTTCCACAACCCCTGCAGAACGGGGAGTGGGCGGCACCGGCAGGGATCCCTGCGGCCAGTCCTTCAGTTGTTGCATCAGGGCTTGGATATGCAGACGTGGCAGGTAGGGCCAGTCGCCCGCCTCCTCTAGATCCTGCAGCACCCGATACAAAGCTTGACGGGTGTTGGGCAAAGCCTCCCGAAAGGCACCCTCCAGGATTGCGCGGTGCATCTCCTCCAGCAGCCGCAGGAGCAGCAACAGCTCCACACACGCTCCTGCCCTCGCCTGGGCTGCCTGTTCAACAGCCAACATGATCTGACGCAAATCCGGTGGCAGATCCTCCGCCGAGATATACATAGCCACTTATCTCTGGAGCTTGGCAAGGCATGGGCTCTCCCATTCTAGGATGCTTCCGCCTCAGGACTGGATGGATTTTGCCCCCACGAGATCCAGCTCCGCAGGGGATCCCCGACCCAGGCACTGCCACACCCGCTGCAAGAGCGGATCCAGCCCCTGCCTGGCAATCGCAGAAATGGCCACCACCGAAGTGCCGGCGGCAGCCGATAGCCTCTGGGTGCGCTCGGCAACCTGCTGAGGATCCAGAATGTCGATCTTGTTCAAAACCAAAATTTGCGGCTTATCGATCAACCCGTGGCCGTAGGCGCGCAGCTCCTGCTGAATGGTCTGATAATCTCTGACGGGATCCGCCGCTGTGCCATCCACCAAATGGATCAGCACCCTGGTGCGCTCCACATGGCGCAAAAACTCGTGGCCCAGCCCCACCCCCAAGTGGGCCCCCTCGATCAGCCCCGGAATATCGGCAAACACCACCCCATCTCCGGAAGGATGAGGCACTACCCCCAAATTGGGCTGCAGGGTGGTGAAGGGGTAGTCGGCAATCTTAGGCCGGGCAGAAGAGACCACCGAAATCAGGGTGGACTTGCCCGCATTGGGCAGGCCGACAATGCCTACCTCGGCAATCAACTTCAGCTCCAGGCGCAGGCGCACCCGCTCTCCGGGTTCGCCCTTGGTAAATCGGCGGGGGGCACGATTGTGGTTGCTTAAAAAATGGGCGTTGCCCAGGCCGCCTCTGCCCCCGCGGGCCACCAACACTCGATCCCCCTCACACACTAGATCCCCCAGCAGCTCGCCGGTTTGAGCGTTGAACACCATCGTGCCACAGGGCACCCGCACCAGCCGATCCGCACCACCAGCCCCGCTGCGATGGTTGGGCCCCCCTTTGGCCCCATGTTCTGCCTTGATCACCGGCTGAAAGCGAAAATCCAGCAAGGTCTGCAGGCCGGGATCTGCCACCAGGATCACCGAGCCGCCCCGCCCACCATTGCCACCGGATGGCCCCCCAGCCGGCACATACTTTTCGCGGCGGAAGGCCACGATGCCATCTCCGCCATTTCCCCCTTGCACTTCAATTTCGGCTTGGTCAATAAAGTGCAATCGTTCTTCTCCCAAATCTTCTATGCTCTAGCTTGGCAAGATCGCCGGGAAACTTGCCACAAAAGACGCCCCGCTGAGCTACTATGGTATTTCCCCAGCCACATCCGCCGCAGGTGGGAAAGTGGGAGAGTAAACATACTCTCATCTGGGGCTTTGCCAAACTCGACTGGCCTTCTACCCATTGATTCCGCGCAACTGATTCTGTTACTGCACCCCTATGAGTCGATTCACCGCTGCCGATGTAGGTTTTACCACTGAAGACTTTGCCGCTCTCCTGGATAAGTATGACTATCACTTTAGCCCCGGTGAAATTGTGGCGGGTACGGTCTTCTCGGTGGAGCCGCGCGGTGCTTTGATCGATATCGGGGCCAAAACGGCTGCCTTTCTGCCGCTCCAGGAGATGTCGATTAGCCGCCTGGAAGATCCACACGAGATGCTGCAGCCTGGAGAAACCCGCGAATTTTTTATCCTCACCGAAGAGAACGAGGAGGGGCAACTGACCCTCTCTATCCGCCGCATCGAGTACATGCGGGCCTGGGAACGGGTACGACAGCTCCAGAAAGAAGATGCCACCGTCCGCTCAACCATTTTTGCCACCAACCGAGGTGGGGCTCTGGTGCGGATCGAAGGGCTGCGGGGCTTTATTCCCGGATCCCACATCAGCACCCGCAAGCCGAAAGAAGAGCTGGTGGGTGAAGAGCTGCCCCTGAAGTTTCTGGAGGTGGACGAAGACCGCAACCGTTTGGTGCTGAGCCATCGCCGCGCCTTGGTGGAGCGGAAGATGAACAAGCTGGAAGTGGGCGAGGTGGTAGTCGGCACGGTGCGAGGCATCAAGCCCTACGGCGCCTTTATCGATATTGGCGGCGTCTCCGGCCTGCTGCACATTTCCGAGATCTCCCACGATCATGTCGACACGCCCCACAGTGTCTTCAACGTCAACGACGAAGTGAAGGTGATGATCATCGATCTGGATGCGGAGCGGGGGCGGATCTCGCTGTCCACCAAGCAACTGGAGCCCAATCCCGGCGACATGATTCGGGATCCCAAGCTGGTGTACGAGAAAGCCGAGGAAATGGCAGCCAAGTACCGCGAGCAAATGCTGGCTGCCAAGCAAGGACAGGCGGAGAAAGCCCCAGCGGAAGTGGCGGAGGAAGAGCTGGAATACGCAGCGACGGCTGTGGAATAAGGTGGTTTCGGGATCAAGGGCTGGTGGGCAACGGTGAAGCTGGATGCTGGGAAGCAAAGCACTGCTTCATTTCCTGTAGCACCTGGGCATCTTGAGAAGCTGTCCTGGCACCCGCTTGGGCAGCCCAGCACTTGAGGCTTTCGATCTGGTCGCGGGCGATGGCGGCCAGGGGTACAGTTTCCCGGATGGACTGCAGGATGTCTTCTTGGGTGAAATCGCGCCGAGCGCCGCTGCCGCCGCCCCCAAAGGCGTTGTACATCGCATCCACGATCGCCTGCTCGATCTCGGCGCCGCTGAAGTCTTGAGCGGCTGCCGCCAGGGCATCCAGGTCGAACTCCCGCAGGCGGCTGGGGCGCAGCCGCTGCAGGTGTACCCGGAAGATCTCCTTGCGCTCGGCTTGGGTGGGCAGGTTGAGGAAAAAGATCTCGTCAAAGCGGCCCTTGCGCAACAGCTCCGGCGGCAGCAGGGGCACGTTGTTGGCGGTGGCCACGATGAAGACCGGGCTGGTTTTCTCCTGCATCCAGGTAATCAGGCTGCCAAACACCCGGCGGCTGGTGCCCGAATCCCCGTCGGCGCTGCTGGTGATGTTGCCAAAGGCCTTGTCAATTTCGTCGATCCAGAGCACACAGGGGGCCATGGCTTCTGACAGTTGGATCATCTGCCGCACGCGGCTTTCTGATTCCCCCACAATGCCGGCAAAGAGCCGCCCGGCATCCAATCTCAGCAGGGGCAGCCGCCACTCGTTGGCGATGGTTTTGGCGGAGAGGGACTTGCCGGTGCCCTGGATCCCCACCAGCAGCACGCCCTTGGGGTTGGGCAGGCCGTAGCGCCGCGCCTCTTCGGTAAAGGCTTCCTGGCGCACCCGCACCCAGGCCTTGAGGTTGTCCAGCCCGCCCACGCTTTTCAGGGTCTCGCGGGCGGTGAAAAACTCCAGGATGCCCGTCTGGCGGATGGCCTGTTTTTTCTCCTCCAACACCAGGTCGATGTCGGCCTCGTTCACCTCCTGCTTGGCGGCCAAGGCGCGGGCCAAGACGCGGCGGATGCGCTCCCGGCTCAGCCCCTGACAGGCTTTGACCAGTTGCTCGCGGGCCAGGGGGCTGAGCTTGAGTTTTTCCGGGGCCACGTAGAGCTGGATGAGGCGGCTGATCTCTTCGCTGTTGGGCAGAGGAATATCGACGACGGTGATCTCCTCGGCCAGGTCGCTGGGCACTTCCAGGGTGTGGCTGAGCAGGATCAGCATTTTGCGGGTGCGCTTGAGCTCGCGGCTGAGGTTCTTCAGCTCCCGCAGGATGGGGGCATTTTTGTCGCTGCTGGCGTTGCGCAGCACAAAGTGCAGATCCCGCAGCACAAACAGGGTGTCTTCCTGGGGGGCCGAGCGCCACACCCGCCCTAGAGCGGCCATGATGGAGCCGCGGTCTTCGCCGGTATCTTGCCAGCCCCGCACCACGTCCCAGAACAGCAGCCGCCGCGGCGGATCGGTTCTCTTGGCTACTTGCACGAGCACGGCGTCCGCCGGCTCCTCTTCGGGGGAAACCAGGTAGAGCAGGGGGTAGCGGGCCCGGATCATCAAGTCCAGCTCCCGCACCAGCTCCCCTTGCACTTCGGTGGCAATCCCGCTCAAGCCGGGATCCCCGCTGCTTTGCCGATTGCGATCGGGGAGCTCTTTGAGATCTTTTGCGGCCTCTGCCATCGGGAGTTAGAAGGGTCTTGAGAAGATTCGGGGTCTATCTTCAGGATAGAGCAGGGATCCCTTGCAGTTCGGCCAACATGGCGCGGGCGGTCTGGGTGGGATCCGCCGCTTCCATCAGGGCCCGCACCACGGCTACGCGGCTGGCGCCTGCCTGGCGCACCTCGGCCAGGTTGTGGAGATCGATGCCGCCGATGGCAAACCAGGGCAGATGGGCCTTTTCGGCGGCCAGGCGCACGTACTCCAGGCCGGCAGGGGGTTTTTCCGCTTTGGTGGGAGTGGCATAGACAGGGCCGACGCCGATATAGTCCACGCCGCTATTGAGGGCTTGGGCCAGCTCTTCAGCGTTGGTGGTCGACAGGCCAATCAGCCGCTGCGCTCCCAGCAGTTGCCGGGCTTGGGCAACCGGCAGATCCGTCTGCCCCAGATGTACCCCATCCGCTTGGCTGACCAAAGCCAAGTCCACCCGGTCGTTGACGATCATCAACGCCTGATAGCGGTCGCACAGTTGCCGCAACTGCCTGAGATCCCAGAGCATCTCTCTGTCGGGAAGGTTTTTGCGGCGGTACTGCACCAGTGTTACCCCCCCGCGTAGGGACTTTTCCACCACTTCCAGCCAGTGGGGCACCGGGCTGGTAACCAAATAAAGATGGGCTGCCAGGAGACGCTGCCGCAGGGATCCCCCCAGCAGCTCACTTTCCAGAACATAGAGCCGATAGCGCATGTCTTTGGCCAGCTTGGCCAGGCCGGGCGCTACCCAACGACTGGACTCGGCCAACTTGCCGTATTCTTCCAGCACCCGCAGCGCTTCTTGCACACGGCTGCAATTGGCCTGCAACAGGTGGCCGAGATCCCGCCGTTGCTCCTCTTGCGGGTGGGAGATCTGGGTGCCTGGGTCGGCAGGGGTATCGCGGGCCAGCCGCAGCGGGTCGCTGTGCCAGCGGGCCAGGGCTTGGCGCATGGCCTTGCATTCCGCAGAGAGCTTTTCCTCTTCCAGGCCGAAACGAAACCACTCCTCCAGCACCCGTAGCCCTTCGCGAGCGCGGTCGAGGTTGGCATCCAGAATACGGGCGACGGCCTGCGGTTTCATGTTCCCTGCACGCGGGAAGAAGAGGGAAGTTTAAGAGAATCTTGATCTCTACTGTAAATCGGAATGGTTTTTCCGCAGCTGTTCTTGGCTTTCGGCAGAAAGGGGTTGATGCCACAAGGCGTTGAGAAAAGCTTGCTGCAGCGTGTGGCCCCAGGCAAACTCCCGCGGGCCGGCCCCTTCCGGCAGGTAGGCCCAAGCGTAGCACTCACAGGCGGGAAAATAACGGATCTCCCACCAAGTTCCGCCTACGGGCACATCTTTCACTGCCCGTAAGAAAGGGCCACGATGGCGGGTGAGGCGCTCTTCTACGAAATAGGGGCCTTCGAGCTGGAGGGCCTCTACTGCCGCAATGAACTCGGCTCGTTGTCGCTCATTTCGCATCATCTCCCGGCTTCCCCTCTCGGATTGGCTCTATTGTAGGAGGAGATTTCTGGAGGATCCCGCTTGATTCAGCCCAGACCGGGAACCCAATTGCGCCTGGCGCCGCCGGTGCTGTGTCTGAGCAATGGACACGGGGAAGATGAGGTGGGCAGCCGCCTTGCCCTGGCCCTGATCCAACTGGGGATCCCGGTGCAAGCCCTGCCAATTGTGGGAGAAGGGACAGCCTACCAACGCCAAGGGATCCCCCTTCTGCCCGTTGCTCAAGTGATGCCGTCGGGGGGGTTTATCTATCAAGATTGGCGGCAGTTGTGGCGGGATCTGCGGGCCGGCCTGTTGGGGCTGACGGGGCGGCAACTGGCTCTGGTGCGGCGGGCGGCGGCTCAGATGAAGCTGGTGCTGGCGGTGGGAGACATTGTGCCCCTGGCGATGGCCTGGTGGAGCGGGATCCCCTATGTTTTCGTGGGCACGGCCAAGTCGGATTATTACTGGCGGGACGAACGGGGGCCGTACCGCCGCGCTTGGATGGGGCAGCCGGTTTCCGATTACCTGCCCTGGGAACGCTGGCTGATGGCCCACCGGCGCTGCCTGGGTTCTTTTTTGCGGGATGAGCTGACGGCAACCGCTTTGCAAAAACGGGGCCTGAGGGCCTTCTACCTGGGCAACCCGATGATGGACGGCCTGGAGCCGCGCGGGGCATTACCTTTAGATCCGCACCGACCGGCCTTGCTGCTCTTGCCGGGATCCCGTCCGCCGGAAGCCTACCGCAACTGGGCCCTGATGATGCAGGTGGTGGAGCGGATCCCAAGGGAGGTTCAAGTTTATGCTGCCCTCAGCCCCAACCTGGAACCAGACCAGCTTCAGGCTCGGATCCCACCTCAGCGCAGCGATGTACTTCTGGTTTGGGGGAACTTCGGCGCCTGTGCCCACCGGGCCACGGTGGTGCTGGCCATGGCGGGAACGGCCACCGAGCAATGTGTGGGCTTGGGAAAGCCGGTGGTCACTTTGCCGGGCGGGGGGCCACAGTTTACGCTCCGCTTTGCCGAAGCCCAAACCCGTCTGCTGGGATCCGCCGTCCACTTGACCTCGGTGGAGCAGGCCCCCGCTGTGGTTAGCCGGATTCTGGAGCGTCTGGCCGTCGATCCCAACTACACGGCTGAGTTGCAGGCCCACGGACGCCGCCGCATGGGATCTCCAGGCGCTGCCCGGCGGATTGCCGCCCAGGTTCGAGATTGGCTCAAGCCACCCGACCCGGTTTTGGAACCGTCCGAGCCGGGTATATAGTGATCTCAAATCCTTAACCAGAGAACGAGTTAAAAATCCTGACTGATCTCCGTTGGTTTTCTGTTCGTTGTCATTGTTCAATTTATTGGGTAATGTCAAACCTTTTGGGGTTGGAGAGCAGTTGGTGGATCCCTTGCTACGGGTGGGCGGGAACGGCGCTGGCTCTCCCTTGGGCCAGTGGCTGGATCAAGCGCAGTGGCCCGCGCCCGGCAGCTTACCTCAATATCCTACTGACCTTTGTGGCCCTTGCTCATGGCCTTTGGCTGTTGCGGCAGGTTTGGGGTCGGGATCCCCAGATCCTGAACTACCTCTGGTTTCGGGTGGCCGATCTGGATTTGACCCTGTCTTTGGAGGTTTCGTCTCTGACGCTGGGAACCGTTGTCTGGTTCAGCGGCTTGAGCCTGCTGGCCCAGATCTATGCCTTGGGGTATTTGGATAAGGACTGGGGCCTGGGTCGCTTTGCCGCCCTGATGGGCTTTTTCGAGGGCGGGATGACGGGGATCGCCCTCAGCGATTCCCTGTTTTTCAGCTACGCGCTGCTGGAGATGCTGACGCTTTCCACCTATCTGTTGGTGGGCTTCTGGTACGCCCAGCCGCTGGTGGTCACTGCAGCGCGGGATGCTTTTCTCACCAAACGGGTGGGAGACCTGTTGCTGTTGATGGGGGTGGTGGCGGTTTCCAACTTCTCCGGCTCTTTGACCTTTTCCGGCCTGCGGGATTGGGCGGCTACGACCAGCTTGGATCCGACTTGGGCGGCCTTGATGGGGTTGGCTTTGATTGCAGGGCCGCTGGGCAAGTGCGCCCAGTTCCCGCTACACCTGTGGCTGGATGAGGCCATGGAGGGGCCCAACCCGGCTTCGATCCTGCGCAACTCGGCGGTGGTAGCCTGCGGCGCTTTTGTCTTGATCAAGCTGCAGCCCCTTTTGGCTCTCTCTCCCCTCACCGATGGGGTGCTGGTGGCCATCGGCACGATTACGGCTATAGGGGGATCCCTAGTGGCCTTGGCGCAAATCGACCTTAAGCGCACCTTCTCCTACTCCACCAGTGCCTACCTAGGCTTGGTGTTTGTGGCGGTGGGGACGGGGCAGCCGGATTTGGCCCTGGAGCTGCTGCTCATGCACGGCCTGGCCAAGGCGCTGCTGTTTATGGGGGTGGGATCCCTCATCTACACCACTTCTACCCAGGATCTGACGGAGCTGGGGGGCCTAGGGAGCCGCATGCCGGCTACCCTGGCCGCCTTTGCCGTGGGATCCCTGGGGATGGTGGCCCCACTGGGGTGCTTTTGGACTCTCATTCGCCTGGCGCTGGTGTACAGCGAGCCGGCCCTGATGGGGGTGTTGCTGCTGGTTAACGGGCTGACGGCTTTGAATCTGGCGCGGGTGTTTGGTCTGGTCTTTTTGGGATCCCCGCAGCCCAAGACGCGCCGCGCGCCTGAGGTGGGCTGGCTGATGGCCCTGCCCATGGTTATCCTGACGGTGCAGAACTTGCTCATGCCCTGGCTCTTCTGGCGCTGGGGGCTTTATCCCGCTTGGATCCCGGAGCTGCAGCAGATGGCTGTCTTGCTGGGGGCCGCAGGGTTGCTGGGAGCCAGTGTTGGTGCCTGGCTGTACTGGGGAGGCCGGCGGCGGCTGCGCCTGCCCTGGCCGGAGCTGCAGGATCTCTTGGCCCAGGATTTCTACACCGGGCAGCTCTACCAGGCGCTGCTGGTGCAGCCGGTCAGCGCCCTCTCCCGCGGACTGGAATGGCTGGATCGCAACGGGGTGGATGGCCTGGTGAACGGGGTGAGCCTGGCTTTTTGGTTTAGCGGCGAAGCCCTCAAGTACACCCTGTCGGGGCGGATGCAGCTCTACGTGCTGCTCATTGTCATTGGGGTCGTGGTGGTTACCGCTTGGCTGCTGCGTTCGCCCCATTTGGGATTGGCCTATTGAGTGGGAGGAAGCGATGCTCAGCCTTTTGGTCGGGATCCCGTTGTTGGGCAGCATCTTGGTGGGGCTGATCCCCGAGCGAGCGGGGAAGGGCCTGCACCGGACTTTGGCTTTGGGGTTTGGCCTGGCTCTGTTGGGGCTGAGCTTGGGATTGCTGCTGCTTTTGGATCCTCAAGAGCAAGGGATCCAGATGGCCGAACGAGTGGCCTGGATCCCGCAGTTGGGCTTGGTTTATGAGCTGGGGGTGGACGGGATCTCCCTGCCGCTAGTGGTGATGACTGGCTTGCTGGTGTTGATTGCCCTTTGGGCCAGCGGCCAGGTGGAGCGGCCTCGCCTCTACTACAGCTTGGTGTTGCTGCTGGCAACCGCCATTGCGGGGGCTTTTCTGGCCCAGAACTTGCTGCTATTCTTCCTGTTCTACGAAGTTGAGCTGATCCCGCTTTATCTGCTGATTGCCATCTGGGGCGGGCCGCGGCGCACCTATGCTGCCACCAAGTTTTTGGTCTACACCGCTGTCTCTGGTATTCTGCTGCTGATTGGCTTTTTCGGCCTCAGTTGGCTGAGCGAGGTTCACAGCTTTAGTTACACCGTTCTGCAGGCCCACCCCTTGCCCCTGCTGCAGCAGCTTTTGTTGCTTATTCCCATCCTGCTGGGGCTGGCCATCAAGATCCCCTTGGTGCCCTTCCACACCTGGCTGCCGGATGCCCACGTGGAGGCTTCCACCCCCATTTCGGTGCTCTTGGCGGGGCTCTTGCTCAAGTTGGGCACCTATGGCCTGGTGCGTTTTGGCCTCCAGCTTTTGCCGGCTGCCTGGGAGCAAGCCGGGCCCTGGCTGGCCAGTTGGGCGGTGGCCAATGTGCTGTATGGATCCCTGAACGCCTTGGTGCAGCAAGATATGAAAAAGCTGGTGGCCTACAGCTCCATTGCCCATATGGGCTACATTCTCCTGGCCACGGCGGCGGCCACCCCCCTCTCCTTGGTGGGATCCCTATTCCAGATGGTGAGCCACGGCCTGATTTCCTCGCTGCTGTTTCTGCTGGTGGGTGCCGTCTACGCCAATACCGGCACGCGGGATCTCAGGTTGCTGCGGGGATTGCTCAACCCGGAGCGGGGCTTGCCGCTTATTGGCAGCTTGACGGTGTTGGGGGTGATGGCCAGCGGCGGCACGCCCGGCCTGGTGGGCTTTATTGCCGAGTTTACCCTCTTTCGGGGCAGCTTTCCCGTCTTCCCCCTGCAGACGCTGCTGTGCATGGTGGGGACAGGATTGACGGCGGCCTACTTTCTGCTAATGGTGAACCGTGTCTTTTTCGGGCGCCTCTCGGAGGTGGCCATTGCCATGCAACGACATGCCGCCGGAGAACGCCTGCCTGCTGTAGTTCTAGCAGTGCTGGTGGTGTGGCTCGGCCTCCAGCCTGCCTGGGCAACCCATTGGGTGGAGTCCACCGCCGCTCACTGGGCCAGGCCGGTGGTCCTCAATCTTGCTGAAGCAGGCAGGCCGATCACTGCTTTCGGGCCTGGGTCATCTTCGTTGTGACGATTTGGTGAGATCAACTGGGTTTTTGTTGTTGTCTCAACTGCTGCTTCTCCCATGACTGCTACCCTGGTTCCCGCTCCTTCCTGTTTCTTTCTGGCCGGCTTAGATCCTCTAGAGCAATGGCGACTGGCTCCTATTGTCCAACGCCTAGAGGCAGGGGGAGCCCTTGTGCCGGATTCCCCCAGCAACCGGCTGGAGGTGATCGGCATCCTCCACAGCTACGGCCGGGTGCTGGATGCCTACTCCCAGAATTTAATCTTCATTGCCGACCACCAATTTTTGGAGCTGTTCCCCGCTTTTAAGTACTTTAACGGCGAAATTACGCCGGGCAAATGGCTGCGCTACCTCTGGCACGATCGCATCAACTACGAGTTTGCCGAATACTGCATGAAAGCCATGCTCTGGCATGGGGGAGGCGGTCTGGATCGCTATCTGGATACTCCCGAATTTGTCGAGCGAGCCAAGGTGGCCATTCGGGCCAAGTTCCGCTTCAACCCCCTTCTGCAGGGCCTTAACTTCCTCTGCCCCGACTTTGCGCTGGAACAGGTGCGCATGCTGGCCATGTACAGCGGCCTGGGCCAGTTTTGGCGGGTGATGAGCGATCTCTTCCTGACCCTGGCCAAGCGCCACGAGAGCGAACCCCAGCTCACCCTTACCGACGTGGTGGCCCACATCCAGCAGGGGTTGGTGGCAGCCGCCAACAAGCCCATCACCTACGCTCCCTGCATCTGGGGCCACCGCTACGAGATCATCCCCCTGTCGGCGGGGCTGACCTTCTTGCCCGACACGGCCCTGCCCTACGTGGAAGCCGTGTTTTTCCGCTCTTTCCCCTTCATGGGCACAGTCTCCTACAACGCCCAGGCGCACCAGATCCCAGTCGAGCAGGCGGACTTCGCCTATGGAGCCCTCTATGCCGATCCGCTGCCGGTGGGGAGTGCCGGGATCCCACCCACTCTCTTGATGCAGGATATGATGCGCCACCTGCCTGAGTCTTTGCGGGAGCACTACCGCCGCCAGCCGCGCGGGGAAGATGACCTCAGGGTGAAAATCTGCCTCAGCTTCCAAAAGGCCATGTTCTGCGTTACCACTGCCGCCCTGCGGGCCCTTGCCCCCTTTCCTCTGGAAACCCAGGATCCAGAGCAGCAGTCGGCTAACCGCGAGTTCCTTGCCCCTTGGCTACAACGGCTGCTGGGATCCCGTCTGTTAAGTGTGCAAGACTAATGTTGGTTCTGTCGTTTTTCCAGGGACGCTTGGAGCGATATCTGGCTCGCCAGAAGAGCAGGGGCTGCTTTGTAACATCCTACGTCTGTAGCTCCCGCGCAGCGGTGGCTAGGGGATCCCATTTTCGGATACAATGTCTTGTCTGATTGAGGAGTAGGGTGGCGTAGCCAAGTGGTAAGGCAGAGGTCTGCAAAACCTCTATGCGCCAGTTCGAATCTGGCCGCCACCTCTTAAACCTGACCTCCCTGGCGGGACACGCATGAAAGACAAGTTGATGTTGATGATCCCCGGCCCCACTCCCGTTCCCGAGAGTGCGCTGCTGGCTATGGCGCGGGGGCCTATCGAGCACCGCAGCAAAGAGTTCACCGCCATTCTGGAAGAGGTGACGGAGGGGCTGCGTTGGCTGCACCAGACTACTTCCGATGTGTTTGTCTTTGCCTCCAGCGGCACCGGGGCCATGGAAGCCGGGATCCTCAACACCCTCAGCCCAGGGGAACGGGTTTTGGTGGGGGTCAACGGCAAGTTTGGCGAGCGCTGGGCCGAGATGTCGGAGCAATTTGGCCTGCAGTGCGAGCGGATAGAAACCCCCTGGGGCGTGCCCTATCCCGTCGAGGTCTTCCAAGAAAAGCTGGCCGCCGACCGGGAGAAGACCATCAAGGCGGTCATTCTCACCCATTCGGAAACCTCTAGCGGCGTGGCCAACGACGTGCAGGCCATTGCGGCTGCCGCCCGCGAGCATGGGGAAGCGCTGGTAATTGTGGATGCGGTCACCAGTTTGGGGGCGATGCCAGTGCCCATGGACGAGTGGGGCTTGGATGTGGTGGCCTCTGGATCCCAGAAGGGCTACATGATCCCGCCGGGGCTGGGGTTTGTGGCCGTCAGCCCGCGGGCCATGGCTGCTGCCGAGCGCTCTCGCTTTCCCAAGTACTACTGGAGCTTCAAGCTGGCCCAAAAAGCCCTGCGCCAGGGCACCACTCCCTTTACCCCGGCAGTAAATCTGTTTTACGCCTTGCAAGTTACCCTGCGCTTGATGCGGGCGGAAGGGTTGGAGGCCATCTACCGCCGCCACGACCGCTTGGCCCAGGCCACCCGCGCCGGTGTCAAGGCGCTGGGGCTGAAGCTTTTGGTCAACCCAGAGTCGGCGGCCAGCCCCTCGGTAACAGCCGTGCTGGCTCCCGAAGGGATCAACGCCGACACTATCCGCAGCACCCTGAAGAAGCATTTCGACATTGCCCTTGCCGCCGGCCAAGACCACCTCAAGGGCAAGATCTTCCGCATCGGCCATTTGGGCTTTGTGAGCGAGCGCGACATTCTCACGACGCTGGCTGCTCTCGAGTCAACCCTGCACACACTGGGCTACAGCGACTTCTCTCCTGGAGCAGCCCTCAAGGCTGCTGAAGAGATCTTGACCAACCCTTAGGGATCCCTGGCCACTACTGTAGTTCTCCACACCTGGCACCCCTCCTGCACCCCGGCTAGAATGGGTGGACATCCTTAACAAAACATAAAACTTCGGAGCTTAGCTTCTCTGGAGCAGCGCCTGTTGGGGAGGCAAGGGTAGCCATGCTGGTTGGTTTGCAATGGGATCCCTGTAGAGTGGCTTCTGCGGTGGAGCTGCGGCGGGTGCTGCAAGGGATCGGCCCTCTTTCTTGTCCCTTGCAGTACAACTTTCATCTGCACACCTGCTGCTCCGATGGGCGCATGGATCCGGCAGACTTGGCAGAGCAGGCGCGCCGGCACGGCCTCAAGGGCCTGGCCATCACCGATCACCACACCCTGAAGGGCTACGAACAGGCCCGCGCCCACCTGGATCGCGCCGAGGATCCCATTCTGTGGCCGGGGATCGAGATTACAGCCAACCTGCTGGGCTGCGAGGTGCATATTCTCGGCTACGGGTTTGATCCTGCCGACCCTGTTTTGGATCCCTTTATCCAGGGGGAGCAGGTGCCCGGCCTGGCCGCTGCTGAGGCCATTGGGGCTATTCAAGCGGCTGGGGGCCTGGCAGTGCTGGCCCATCCTTTTCGCTACGGGTTGCCTGCGGAAGAGCTGGTTCCGGCAGCCGTGGAGTTGGGCCTAGATGGCCTTGAGGTCTACTACGCCTACAAAAACCCCGAAATTTGGGCTCCTAGCCCAGAAGAGACGGCGATCGGGGAAAAGCTGGCCGAGACCTATGGACTTTTGAAAACCTGCGGCACCGACTCCCACGGCCCCAGCATCCTCAGGCGAATCTAGCTAGGCTATCCCTGATGAGAAACCCTCTAGAGACGGGGATAGAGCAACTGGCCCAGGCGGCGCAACTGCTCGGCCGTGCCCATACACAGCAATAGATCCCCCGCCTGCAGCAGGGTGTCTCCACTGGGGCCACCGATTAGCTGGCCATCTGCCCGCCGAATCGCCACCACCAAAGCGCCGGATCGGGCTCGCAAATTGGCTTTCCCCAAGGTTTGGCCGACATAGGGGCATTCTTGGGCCGCCAGTTCGTACTCCTCCAGGTAAAAAGTGCGATCCCGACCCGACAGGATCCCATCGACAAAGTCCACCACGCGGGGGCGCAAGGCAGCCGCCGCCATCCGCTTGCCGCCTGTGATATAGGGAGAAATGGCGTGGGCAACGCCCGCTCGCTGCAGCTTTTGCAAAGCCTCTTCCGTGTTGGCGCGGGCAATGGTGCGGATGCGAGGGTTCAAGGTGCGGGCCGACAGCACCACATAGAGGTTTTCGGCATCGCTGGAGAGGGCGGCGATCAACCCCTCGGCCTGCTGCACCCGCGCCGCCAACAAGGTGGCATCCAGGGTGCTGTCCCCCTGGAGAGCGATATATCCCAGCTCTTGCGCCACCTGAATTGCCTCGGCAGATTGATCGATCACCAAAAACGGCACTCCCTCTGCCTGAAACTCTTGCGCCACCTGCCGCCCAATGCGTCCAAAACCGCAAACGATGTAGTGGTTGTTCAGCGCTTCCATCTGTTTCTTCCACTTCCGCTGCCGGATCCCTTCCTGAAAATGCCCTTGGATGAGGGCCTCCGTAAAGCGATTCACCATGAACCCAATGCTCAGAACCCCCATCAGGATCAAGGCCACCGTGAACAAACGCCCCCGCTCCCCCAGCGGCCTCACCTCCATGAAGCCCACCGAGGTCAAGGTGATAACGGTCATGTAAAAAGCTTCCACCCAAGGCCACTGCTCCACCCCGTGGTACCAGAGGGTGCCGATCAGGACAACGCCCAGCAGCGCCCCCACACCCAATCCCAGATCGCGACGGATGCCGGGATCCCCTTTGGCAGCCCGAAAGATACGAGAGGAAGCCATAGAGCCTAGCCAGATCTGGCCAAGGAAGAGGAAGCAGAAACTAAAATGGGAAGAAAGTCAGTTGCTGACTCGGTAGCGAGTGGAGTGCCGATGCCTGAGTACATCAAGGTGGAATATCGGATCGACAAAAACGGACAGGTTACCGAGACCGTACTGAACGGATCTGGCTCCAGTTGTACTCTAGCCACGGCAGAGCTAGAAGCAGCCCTTGGAACTGTGCAAGAACGAAAGCTGTTGCCGGAGTTTCATCAGCCAGCAGAAGCCGAGATAGAATCGCAAGTCTCTTTACCGCAAACCTGCTGACTCCGTCTCCTTGCCCCCAGTTTTCCCCTATCTACCTGCCTACTTTCGCTTCTTGCCCCCCCTGCCAGCAGCGCCGCTGGACCGCGCCGCCCCAACTGCCGACTGAAACAGCCAAACCGCCAACGGAGCAGCAACAACCAAGATGATACTGGTGGGGCCGACGCCAAAATCCGGCTCGCCAGAAGCCAGCTCGAAAATCGAGCCAACAGCAGCAATGGCGCTGAGGCAGGAAACGGCCAAGAGCAGGTAACCTTTAACGCTGGTGGTCATACAGAACTCGTTTGTGGACTATTTTTGTGGATTGTAGCTGCGCAGCAGCAAGGCAAGCCGGTCGAATGCGTGTCCATTCGCCAAAAAGCCCTCCCACTCCTGAGAGGGCTGTCTTTACATGCTAAAAGCAGGGATCCCTGGCCAGCAAGGCCAAATCAAAATGCGGATCCCTGAGGCTTCTGGGGGCTAGGGTGCCGATCTAGCCGTTTACGATGATCTTGCCGACCATTCCGGCCCCACGGTGGGGCGTGCAGTAGTAGGTGTACTCACCCGGAGGGACATCCACAAAGGCTGATTCTACTGCTTGGTTGGGAGCGGTGAGCAGGGCTTTGTGGGAGAGCTTGGCCGCCAAAGCGGCATCCCCACCGGGCACCTTGTCAAAGACGACGTTGTGGGGATAGACCTTGTTGTTCACCCACCGAACGGTATCCCCTTGGTTGATGGTCAGAGAGGGCGGATCGTAGACCAACTGGGCTTTGTCGGATCCCATCTTGACGGTGTAGGTTTCGGCAGCCGCAGGGCTGGACAAGAACGCTACAGCCACCACCCCAACCACAAGGCTGAGCAGGATGAGCTGCAAACGCTTCACCAGGTTGAAAACTAGAAACATGGATTCCTCTCAAAACGTGACAGCAGTTATCCCAAACTCTGCAGTTTAGTTGCCACTTTCCAAGTTTTGACGTACCTACCCCAACTCTAGCTTGCTTCCGCAAGCGATAGCCGGAGGACTCTTGGAGCTTCAGCGACCGTCGCTGGCAAGCTAGCCCTACACGATCTCCACATCTATCTTGGAGTCGGGCGTTCGGCTTTGCTGGCGCGCGGCGCTTTGCCCCACCGCGACTTTGGGTTGGAAAGCTGGAAACTTAGCTTTTGTTTCCAACTTTAGTTTGGCACAAAGCCGCTATGAACGGTGGGGTTTTAGACCCAGGTTCTTTGATAACTAGGCTCATCGCAAAGTAGAGCATGCCCAACCGGGGGGCAGCAACGTTACCTCCTTGACAGGGAGCGGCAGCAGACCGAACCCGTGAACAGCACAACCCTTCCACAGGTGGATGCCGCGTTGGGTCAGTTGCTTTCCCCGCCGGCGTGGGTTGGGTGCAGGTTCAACAAACGGTTGTTGGGCCGGGGACATCGTGGCCCTGGCTGGTACGGGCGGCGGCTCAAATGGTGGGATTGGGCGGGTTGGGAAGTGCCCCAAGATCTGGGGAAGGGAAACTCCAGATCCCATCTTTAGGCCCCGCAAAGAGCAAGTTTTCCAGGTTGCGCTCACGCCTACTCGAAAACCCTTGGAGATAGAGATTCTTTCTCCGTGGGATCCCTGAAAGCCCAAGGCTACTTTGCTCGATGCAATCAGTGGGGCTGCCGATGCAAAAGAAGGCCAGACCGTCATAGCCTTAAAGAGCAGGTTGTTGAATACTGCTGGTTATATCCCTTCGATATCCTTTGCTGGCCCTCTTAAGATCATCTGAAAGCAGTCGGTTACTGAGTCCTCACCCAATCGCGAGCTTATTAAGATGAATGTACAGCGTTCACCCATAGTTAGCTCAGCCAAGAGCCACCTTATAAAAAGCCTAGAATCGACCGAGCAGCGGCTTAACATTCAAATCTTGGCTCGCTGTATCGGCACTGCCTTGAACCTGGGCGCTCCCCTTAGGGTTGAGGTGCACTACACTCCACAAGCACATGAATAAGCTCTGAATAAGTTTTGCTCAACCCAGTTGTTTCTCTGCTTTGTTGGCTTGCTGAGGGTGGCTTGGCGAGGAAACTCAAACTGCTCGGAGTGGCCACTTGGCCGAGAAAACCGTCTGCCCAGGCAAGCATAACGCTCTAAGTTAGCTTAACATCAATGAAGTAGACAGGCTAAAACCCCTCTGCTTCAGCGAGGGGATACAGCCAACCCAAGGGGCTTTAGCCCCTAGCAAGGTCGAATTAGCAACAATGCTTGGACTAGATCCAAGCATTGTTGGTAGGGGGCTTTTGACTGCTCCCACCCACCTTAATCCGTGGGTGACAGCTCAAAGGGCAAGCAAAGCGATGTGGCTTCAGCCTGTTGCCTAGCGCCCTTTGGGAATCCTCTCTCTTTCAAGGAGGGGAGAAGTCAAGACTGGGCTTGGCCTTACCCGGCCAACTCAGTGCCCAGGGATCCGGATCAACTTCCTTCGCGTTGCAGGCAAAACAACCATGGTAGGCATCTTCAAGCGCTTGTTTGGCTCTCGTGGCCAAGCAGATTCCCCACCCTCAACGAAAACTGTTGCCAAGCCAACCCCCAAGAAAGAGAAGAACGACAATACCTTTTTTCTCGATCCAGACGAGGCCAAAACCCTTGGCAACATCGAGTACATGCGCACCCCCAGGATTGTGAAGCACACCTTCCAGGATTTCGGCAGCAAGGAGAAGGTGGAGGTGGTGGAGCAGGTCTCCTCTCTTGGCAAAGTTAAGCTGTCTACAGAGCCAGCCAAAACTCCTGAAGCCGCTTCTGAGCAGGGATCCGCGACTTCGAGCAGCAGCGAAGCCGGCCCGCGGCGCCAGGGCGGATCAGACATGGATCTGTTCCGCAACATGGCCCGCAGCCTGAAACGAAAATAGGCGAATTCAGATTGATCCCGGTCAAAGCCAATTTGCGGCAGCGACAGGCGTGATACAACTGCTATCGAATCCACACTGAACTGGAGAAGGAGCAATGGCGATTAAGCGAGGCACCCTGGTGCGGGCCATCCGCGAGAAACTGGAGGGCAGCCTAGAAGCCCAGGCAAGCGATTCTTTGATCCCCAACTACGTTTTCGAGACCGCCGGAGAAGTGGTGGATATCAAAGATGACTACCTGCAGATTAAGTTTGGGTCTGTTCCCACTCCTACCATTTGGCTGCGGGCGGATCAGGTTCAGGAGATTGCAGGTTGAATAGAAGCAGGGAATGCTCCACACCCTGTAATGGGGTGAAGAGGGTTCAATGGCACTTTTGGCTGCTCCTACCCGTGAGCAACTTTTGCAGCGCAGGCGACTTTTGCGTCGGCAGCGGCGCAGCCAATTCTGGCAGGGATCCTGGCGCTTGACCAGTTCGATGGCCGTCTTGACGCTGCTGGTGCTGGGCCTGCGGCAGCCCTACTGGCAAATTCGTCGTCCGGAACAAATTCAGGTCGAAGGTGCCCACTGGGTCGATTCCACCTGGATCCGGGCGCAATTGCCCCTGCGGTATCCCCTCAACATTTGGCAGGTGCAGCCGGCTGTTTTGGAGAGAGCCCTGCTGGGATCCCCGGCCCGGCCTTCTCCCATCGAAAGCGTCCAGGTGCGGCGGCGGCTGCTGCCGGTGGGGGTGATCGTCCAAGTGCGGGAACGGCAACCGGTTGCACGCGCGCGATGGGGCGACCGGATGGGCTGGGTGGATCGGCAGGGCAACTGGCTGCCTCCCGATCCGTTTCGGCCCCCTGGCCCCAGCGGATCTCACTCTTCTTGGCCGGAGCTGGAGTTGCTGGGGTGGGAGAACCAGGCCCCAGAGCAATGGGCGCGGTTGCTCCAGGCCCTGCAGCAGTCGGAAATTGAGATCCAGGCAGTGGATTGGCAGTCTGGAGAGGGGATTACCCTCCATACCGAGCTGGGCAAGGTCTACCTGGGGCCGATTTCCGACCGCTTGCCTTTGCAAATTCAAACCCTCAACCAAATGCGCGATCTGCGCCGCTACTGCGAGTGTACACCCGACGACATTCTCCAGATCGACCTGACCAGCCCCAGCGTGCCCACCCTGCAGCTCACCCCTGCCGCCACCCAGGAGCGCTGGAAACACCTGCAGAGGCCCTAGCCTTGCCATGAACCCGGTGCCGGCGGTGGAGGTCAACCAATTGTGGATAGCTTATCCCGGCCATCCGCCGGTGCTGCAAGGGCTGGATCTGCGGGTCGAGGTTGGGCAGCATCTGGGGGTGATCGGCCCCAATGGCGCCGGCAAAACCACTCTGTTCCTCACCCTCTGTGGCCTGTTGCCCCTCTGCTCTGGCCAGGTGAGCTTGTTTGGCCAGCCGCTGCAGCCCGGCCAGTTTCGCCCCGAGGTGGGCTTGGTGTTTCAAGATCCCAATGACCAATTGTTTGCCCCATCGGTGGCCGAAGATGTGGCCTTTGGGCCGCGCAACCTGGGACGTTCTGAGGCGGAGATCGCGACTGCAGTTGAGGCCGCCCTGCAGATGACTGGCACCCTGCACCTGGCCGCTCGCCCACCCCATCATCTCTCCGGTGGGGAAAAGCGCATGGTCGCCATTGCCGGGATCCTGGCGATGCAACCCCGGTTGGTGCTCTACGACGAGCCAACGGCCAACCTCGATTTGCGAGCTCGGCGACGGTTGATGACCTTTTTGCAACAGGCTGCCCACACTTTTCTGCTGGCTTCCCACGATCTGGAGCTGATCCTGGCGGTGTGCGATCAGGTGATTCTCCTAGATCAAGGTCGCATCTGGGCCCAGGGATCCCCGGCCCACCTGATGAGCCAAGCCGACCTCATGGAAGCCCATGGCTTGGAAGTGCCCCCCTCGCTGCGCCGATAACGGCAAAAATTGAACAGATGTCAAGAATTATTTTTGAATTGATAACAATTTTGCCTCTCTTAATCAAAAGCTATCGCGCTAATTAAAAATATTGATTTTCGTCCAGGATTAAATGGGGATATCATTTTGTTAAGTCGGGGGATCCCTTCTCTGGGCCGTCCTCATCGATTTTGTATGATCGATTTTGTGCAAGAAAGATGGGGACTTAGCTTAGAGTTGGCAGCTTTGCCCGCCGGAGTGACAGTTGCGGTTAACGCTGATGGCTCCTACGACCTTTTCTGGCTTCAGTCTGATTGGGTCTGAGGTCGGCGGCTGGGCAGGGCCTTCCCTGTGGGGAGGTCTGTGTCGGCGGGGGTAGGTGTTCTGGGAAAAGCTGTCCATCGAGGTTTGGGCAGAGGATCTCTCAGATGAGTCCGAGGGAGAGTGCAGGATCGAACCCAATAAGCCAAATCAATTTGCAGATCGATTGGCCTTATTGCCGGGTTCGGCAACGTTCAGGAACTGAGTGTTCAAAAGTGGAGAGTTGATATGCCTATTGCAGTTGGAATGATCGAAACCCGTGGGTTCCCGGCAGTGGTGGAAGCTGCCGACGCTATGGTCAAAGCAGCCCGCGTTACCCTGGTGGGTTATGAAAAAATCGGCAGCGGTCGGGTCACCGTGATCGTGCGGGGGGATGTCTCGGAGGTGCAGGCCTCGGTGGCTGCCGGTTTGGAGTCTGCCAAGCGGGTGAGTGGCGGTGAGATTCTCTCCCACCACATCATCGCCCGGCCCCACGAGAACCTGGAGTTTGTGCTGCCCATCCGCTACACCGAGGCGGTGGAGCAGTTCCGCACCTAGTTCCTCTGAAGAGGATTCAGAAGCTGCCCCCGATCCCTAGAGTTCGCACCCCATTTTCAGCGTAAGGAGTACCTATGGCTATTGCAGTTGGAATGATCGAAACCCTGGGCTTCCCGGCAGTGGTGGAAGCTGCCGACGCCATGGTCAAAGCAGCCCGCGTTACCCTGGTGGGCTACGAAAAAATCAGCAGCGGTCGGGTCACCGTGATCGTGCGGGGGGATGTCTCTGAGGTGCAAGCTTCGGTGGCTGCCGGCATTGACTCGGTGAAGCGGGTAAACGGCGGCCAGTTGTTGTCTTGGCACATTATCGCCCGTCCTCACGAAAACCTCGAGTACGTGTTGCCCATTCGCTACACCGAGGATGTGGCCCAGTTCCGCGAAGGGGTGAATGCCATCCGTCCCTTCACCCGTCCCTGATGCGTATCGCCATTGTGCGGGGCACCGTCACCAGCACCCAAAAGGATCCCAGCCTGACGGGCGTGAAGTTTTTGTTGGTGCAGTATGTCGATCTCGAGGGTCAGCCGCAACCCGACTATGCAGTGGCTGCCGATCCGGTGGGGGCGGGCACCGACGAGTGGGTGCTGATCAGCCAAGGCAGCGCTGCTCGCCAGCCGCAGGGAAACCAGACCCGCCCGCTGGATGCGGTGGTGATGGCGATCATCGATACCGTCAGCGTTGGCGGTCGCTCCCTCTACAACAAGCGCGATCAACGCTAGCTGGGATCCCTTAGCTCTCTTGTTGCCCTTGTCCGCCCTACTGTGTTCTAGAGGCTCACGGTTATGCCTGCTCACACCTATGCTGCACCGCCAACGCCTTGGTCTCGCCGACTGGCGGAGCCCCAGATCGATCCCACCGCCTACGTGCATTCTTTTTCCAACCTCATTGGGGATGTGCGGGTGGAAGCGGAGGTGCTGATCGCTCCGGGAACTTCCATTCGTGCTGACGAGGGATCCCCCTTCCACATTGGCGCCAGATCCAACATTCAGGATGGGGTGGTCATCCACGGTCTGGAACAGGGGCGGGTGATAGGAGAAGACGGCCAGCCCTACTCAGTTTGGATCGGCAGAAACACCTCTATTGCCCACATGGCTTTGATCCACGGGCCTGCCTACGTGGGCAACGATTGCTTTATCGGCTTCCGCTCCACGGTGTTCAATGCTCGGGTGGGGGATGGCTGCATCATCATGTTGCATTGTCTGATTCAGGATGTGGAGATCCCCCCCGGCAAGTATGTGCCTTCTGGATCCATCATCACCACGCAGGCCGAGGCCGACCGGCTGCCGGACGTCCAAGATAGCGACGCCAAGTTTGCCCAGCACGTGATCGGCATCAACCAAGCCCTGCGGGAGGGCTACCAGTGCAGCGAAAACCTCGTCTGTATCGCCCCCATTCGCAACGAACTGCAGTCGCGCGCTTCTAACTCAACGGCTACGGAGACAGCACCCATGACCCATTCCTCCCATCGCGCCAATGGCCGGAACGGCGGCGGATCGGCTCTCAAGCCGGAGGTGGTGGAGCAAATTCGCGCCCTGTTGGCCCAAGGCTATCGCGTGGGCCTGGAATATGCCGATGAGCGTCGCTTCCGCACCTCCTCCTGGCAAAGCGGCAGCCCAATTGCCAGCACCCACGAGGCGGAGGTGGTGCAATCGCTGGGGGCCATCCTGGCGGAGCACCAAGGCGAATATGTGCGCCTGCTGGGGATCGATCCCAAGGCCAAACGGCGGGTGCTGGAGCAGATCATCCAAACCCCTGCTGGGCCGGCGCTGGTCTCTGGGATCCCCGGCCGCGTCTCGGCAGCTGCTGCCCCAGGTTCTGGTACATCTGGCTTTCGCTCTGACGCAGGGCTGGAGGAGGAGATCCGGACGCTCTTGGCGCAGGGGTATCGCGTCGGCCTGGAGGTGGCCGATGTCCGCCGCTACCGCACCTCTTCCTGGCAGACTTTGGGCAATTGGAGCGGCTCGGCCCAAGAGATCCTGGCCGCTGTACAGGCGGCCCTGGCCGAACATAGGGGAGAGTATGTGCGCCTGCTGGGGATCGATCCCAAGGCCAAACAGCGGGTGCTGGAGAAGGTGATTCAAACCCCGCAAGGCCAGGTGAGCGGCAGTCCTGCAGGCGGGGGCGCGATGACAGATACAGTTCCTGCGGCAGGTGGCAGTGCTGGCCTGGATCTGGAGGTGCAGGAGGAGGTGCACCGGCTGCTGGCCCAGGGCTATCGCATCGGCTACGAGTATGCCGACGAGCGTCGCTTCAAAACCTCTTCCTGGCAGAGCGGGCCGGCCATTCGTGCCACCCGCGGGCCGGAGGTGTTGGCCAAGCTGACGGCTGCCCTGGCCGAACATAGGGGAGAGTATGTGCGCCTGCTGGGGATCGATCCCAAGGCCAAACGGCGGGTCTACGAGCGCATCATCCAAACCCCTGGCGGCAGGTCGGCGACGGCTTCCGCCCCCGCAACTCAAGGATCCGCTGCTCCCGGTGCTTCTTTTTCTCCCACCCCTGGCACCCGCCTCAGCAGCGAAGTGGTGGCTCAGGTGCAGCAATTGCTCAGCCAAGGCTACCGCATCGGCACCGAACATGCGGACAAGCGCCGTTTTCGCACGTCTTCTTGGCAAAGCTGCAGCCCCATCGAGGCCACCCAGGTGCCCCAGGTGGTGGCGGCTCTGGAAGCCTGCCTGGAGGAACATCGCGGCGAATACGTTCGCCTGCTGGGGATCGATCCCAAGGCCAAACGGCGGGTGCTGGAGCAGATCATCCAAACTCCCTGAGGGATCTCCATTTTTCTTGACCTCTGTTGGCTCAAGCCCAACCCCCCAGCGATGAGGAGCACCTTGGCCTCGACTTTGCCCGACTCCATGACGCTCCGCGCCTTGCCCGGCCAGAACGACGAAACTCGCTATCTTGTCAGTGGTGAGGTGCAGGTGGAGGCGGGGGCAGGCATTGGGGCAGGGGTGCTGCTGCGGGCCAACCCCGGCTGTCGGATCCAGATTGGGCGAGGCGTCTGTATCGGCATGGGATCTGTTCTGCACGCCTGTGGGGGATCCCTCATCGTGGAGGCGGGAGCAACCTTGGGAATGGGGGTGCTGGTGATCGGGCAGGGCACCATCGGCAAAAATGCCTGCATTGGCTCGGAAACCACGCTGCTCAATTGTTCGGTGCTCAGCCAAGCGGTGATCCCTCCCGGCTCCCTGCTTGGGGATCCCACCTATGGTTTCGCTCTCCAGGACGGCAAGCCCACCCAGGCAGAGCCCTCGCCAGCAACAGGGGAAATGGCTCCAGCAACGCGGCCTGAGCCGGTTCCTCCCAGTTCTCCGGTGGCCAACGTCGAAAAGCAAACCCAAGAAAAATCCGGCTCCCCCAAGACCAAGACGCGCAAGCTCAACGGGATCCCCGGCCATTCGGAATTGGATCGCCTCTTGGGCAAGATCTATCCCTATCGGCAGGTGCTTTCCTCTGGGGATGGCCGGCTCTGACGGCTAAACTGGCATGAGTGGTTAGGAGGCCGATGTCAACCTCTCTGGGCCTGATTCAGACGCGCAGCTTTCCGGTCATTGTGCGCATTGCCGACGCCATGACCAAATCGGCAGGCGTGACCCTGATCGGCTTCGAGAAGATCTCAGGAGGCTACTGTACGGCGATTGTGCGGGGGGGAATTGCCGACGTGCGCATTGCCATTGAGGAGGGAATTGAGCTGGCCCGCCAGTTCGAGCAAGAGGAGATCTCCAGTTTGGTGATCCCGCGCCCCCTGCCCAACTTAGAAGCGGTGCTGCCGATTAGCAGCAAGCTGTCTCAACTGGCCCAAAACCGCGGCTACAGCCGCCTCAGCAACTTGGCCGTGGGCCTGTTGGAAACCCGCGGCTTCCCGGCCATGGTGGGGGCTGCCGACACGATGCTGAAAACGGCGGATGTCCAGTTGGCGGCCTACGAGACCATTGGAGACGGCCTCTGTACGGCCATCATTCGAGGCACGGTGGCCAACGTGGCCATTGCCATCGATGCGGGTATGTACGAGGCGGAACGTATCGGCGAGCTGAACGCGGTGGCCGTGATCCCGCGCCCCCTCGACGAGTTGGAGCAGGCGCTGCCGGTGGCCAGTTGTTTTGTGGCCCAGCCCGTTACCCTGCCGGTAACCCTTCCTCAAGTTCAGGAACAGGAAGTGCGGCGCAGCGATGCGGCTGTGGAGCGGATCCCGGTTTACCTGGAGCCGCCTGAAACTCCCTAGCCCCGCCGACCGATCCATCCTCACCCAAGAAAGCCGAGCAAGGCAGAGGGGAAAAGTGCTAGGCTAATCAAAGACCTGGGTCCGTGCAGCTCCGACGCCCAAACCGTGTCAGGATCGGAAGATAGCAGCACCACGGGATGCTCAGAGCAGGCGCGTCAACCCGGGTCGCCCCTTGCTTCTCCATGTTTCTTTCTGCTGGGTCATTCTCGGTCAAGCTTTTCTTCCTTTTGTCCTGGCAGCCCACCACGCTATGTCCGAGACAGATAATCCCCTCGCCAATTGGGCACAGAAGGCTTTCTACTTCGGCATGGGTTTGGCCGCTGTGGCGGCAGACAACGCCGCCAAGGTGGCCGGCAAGGCGGGTAGCCGTCTGCTGGAGCTGCGCAAGCAGGCACAAGCTTTGGTGGACGAACTGGTGGAGCGGGGGGCGATGACTGCTGAAGAGGCGCGGGCCTACATGGATGCCATTGCTGCCAATGCCAATCGCAAGGGGGAGGAAAGGCAAACTGCCGGCCCCCGCAGGATTAACATCGATGACATCAGCGATGCCGAGGTGGAGGCAAGCACTGCCATCGAACTTTCGGAAGCAGCCCGTCTGCGCCAGAAAATTGCCGAATTGCAGGCAGAACTAGACCGCATCAAGAAGGAAGCCAGAAACTCCTGAGCTCGCCATCCCGACTTTGCTAGTGAGGCCAACCGGAGGGAGCAGCCTGGAGGATCCCATCTTGCGAGAGAAAGCGAGAGCTGAGAAAGGGGCGCAGCGCCTGGGGAATGCGAATCGAGCCATCCGGCTGTTGGTGATTTTCCAACAGGGCAGCTAGGGAGCGCCCCACCGCCAAGCCGGAGCCGTTCAGAGTGTGGACGAAGTAGGTGCCTTTTTGCCCGGCCTCTTTGTAGCGCAGGTTGGCGCGGCGCGCCTGAAAGTCCCAGCAGTTGGAGCAACTGGAGATCTCGCGGTACTGATTTTGGGAGGGGAACCACACCTCCAGATCAAAACATCGGGCCGCTGAAAATCCCAGATCGCCGGTACACAGCTCCACCACCCGGTAGGGCAGTTCCAACATCTGCAAGATGGCCTCGGCATCTTGCACCAGCTTTTCGTGTTCGGCTTCCGATTGATCTGGGCGAGTGACCTTGACCAACTCCACTTTTTGAAACTGGTGCAGCCGGATCAGGCCCTTGGTGTCGCGACCATAGCTGCCGGCCTCGCGGCGAAAACAAGGGGTGTAAGCACAGAAGTAGAGAGGGAGGGCTTCCGCAGGGATCACCTCATCCCGGTACAGGTTGGTGAGGGGTACCTCCGCCGTCGGGATCAGCCACAAGTCATCGTCGGCGCAGCGAAAGCTCTCCTCGGCAAACTTGGGCAACTGCCCCGTCCCCTGCAAAGCGGCGCTGTTGACCAACAAGGGCGGGATCACCTCGGTGTAGCCGGCGGCAAGGTGGCGCTCCAGCATCATGGCGATCAAGGCCCGCTCCAGAGCCGCCCCCGCCCCCACCATGGCTACAAAGCGACTCTGGGCCACCTTGACGGCGCGGCCAATCTCCAAGAGACCCAGGTTCTCGGCAATTTCGTCGTGGGGAAGGACGGGATGGGCGGGTTTCAGCTCATCTCCCCAGCGGCGCACCTCCACGTTGTCGGCCGCATCTCGGCCCACCGGCACGCTGGGCAGGGGCAGGTTGGGGAGGGTGAGCAGCCGGGCGCGCATCTCCTCCTCCAGCTCCCGTTCTTGCTGCTCCAGTTGGGCGATCTCGGCCTTGAGATCTGCCCCCTGCTGCCGCAGAGCCGCCACTGCGGAACCTTGGGGATCCGCTCCCTGACGGATGAGCTCGCCGACTTTCTTGCCGAGGCTGTTGCTTTCTGCCTGCAAGGATCCGCGGCGAGTCTCCAACTGGCGCCGCTCCCGATCCAACTGTAGGATCCCGTCCAGATCGACCGTCGCCCCGCGCTTGTCCAGGGCTTGGCGTACCTGTTCTGGGCGATCCCGCAGCAGCTTCAGATCCAGCACAGAGATTGCCTACCCTCGGCTCCAGATACCCAACCTATTTCTTCAGCCAGCTGAACATGGCCCGCAGCTCCTTGCCCACCTGCTCGAGGGGGTGTTCCGCCTCGCGGCGGCGCATCGCCGTAAACCCTGGCTTGCCGGCTTGGTTTTCCAAGACAAACTCGCGGGCAAATTGACCGCTTTGGATCTCGGCGAGGATCCGTTTCATTTCGGCGCGGGTTTGCTCCGTGATGATGCGGGGGCCACGGGTGTAGTCGCCGTACTCTGCCGTGTTGGAGATGCTGTGGCGCATCTTTTCCAGGCCACCTTCGACGATGAGATCCACGATTAGCTTAACTTCGTGCAGGCACTCGAAGTAGGCCAGTTCCGGTTGGTAGCCCGCTTCCACCAGGGTCTCAAACCCCGCCTTGATCAGAGCCGTGAGGCCGCCACAGAGCACCACCTGCTCCCCAAAGAGATCCGTTTCCGTCTCTTCCCGAAAGCTGGTCTCCAAAATACCGGCCCGCGTGCCGCCGATCCCTTTGGCGTAGGCCATGGCCCGCTCCCGCGCCATCCCGGAGGCATCCTGATGGACGGCAAACAGGCAGGGCACCCCTTGACCTTCTTGGTAGGTGCGCCGCACCAAGTGTCCAGGGCCTTTGGGGGCGACCATGATGACATCCACATCTGCCGGCGGCTGGATCTGCCCAAAGTGGATGTTGAAGCCGTGGGCAAAGAGGAGCACGTTCCCCGGCTGCAAATGCGGGCGGATCTCGCTCTGGAAAACGGCCTTTTGCACCTCATCGGGCAGCAGGATCATCACCCAGTCGGCGGCAGCCGCAGCATCTGCTACGGTCTTGACCGTCAACCCGTCCTGCTCCGCTTTGGGCCAAGAGGGGCTGCCGGGATAGAGGCCGACGAGGACGTTGACACCACTGTCGCGCAGGTTGAGGGCGTGGGCATGGCCTTGGCTGCCATAGCCGATGATGGCAACGGTTTTGTCGGCCAGAAGCTCCAGGTTGGCGTCGGGGTCGTAGTAGAGGCGAGCCATGGTCGAGCAGGGGTACTGGGTGTCTTGTGAGCAGGTGCTTGACTAGGATAGCAGGAACCAAGGGATCCCTGAACACTCCAGTTGCCCAGATCAGACTCCGTGATGAACGGTTTTCACCCACCTCAGGCGCTTGGGCTGCACACACATGCGAGCGGTTGTGGCGATCATCACCGGCAGCCAGTGGAGCATGTAGACCAAGCCAAGGGCAGTGTGCCACCAAAGCTGCCGTCCGCGCAAGCCTTCCACGTGACGCAGCCCCCGGTAAAAGGCCACCGTCAGGCAGCCCATCACCAGAGCGTTCAAAGGCAGCAGCACAGAAGAGTGGCCTGTCAACAGCACCCAGAGGGTATCGGGAACCAAGGCCATCGGCAGCAGATACTGAGAAATAAAAAAGGCCCAGAGATCCACCGTTTTGGCCATGCCCATGCGGCGACCGAGGATCCCCGGCCAGTAGTCGAGATAGCGCTGATAGCCTCCTTCCGCCCAGCGGCAGCGCTGATGCCAGAGACTTTTCCAGGAGGTGACTCCTTCTTCAACAATGGCTGGCTCCGTCAAGAAGGCAATATCTACGCCCGCCAGGTGCAGCTTAAAGGTGAGATCCAGATCATCGGTGAGTGTGGCCTCGTTCCAACCACCGCACTTTTCCAAGACATCTCGCCGCACCAATTGGCCGTTGCCGCGTAGCTCGCCAATACCTCTTACGGCCACCCGCTGCTGCTGCAAGTAGGCATCGGAGGCCATTTCCGCCACCTGGCCCAGCGTCCAGAAGTTGACGTTGGGGTTGCCCAGGGCCTTGCGCACCTGAACGGCGCCCACTGCCCGTCTGCTGAAACGGCTGCGCAAGCGAGATGGAGTCCTTCCCACTTGAACAAACAAGGGCAGAGTGCGGACAAGAAAATCGGAGGGCACCACAGCATCGGCATCGCAGACCAGGATGATCTCTCCTTGGGTCAGGGGCAATACCTCGTTGAGGGCACCAGATTTGCCTCCTCCTTGCCCCGGCTGCCGCCGGTAGACCCGTAGGTGCGGGATCTGCTTCTGGGCTTCCCGCAGAACGTCAGGGGTGGCATCGCTGCTGTTGTCGTCGATGGCCCACAGCTCCAGATGGCTGGTGGGGTAGCGGAGCTGGGTCAAGCTGTGCAACAGCCGCGGGAGCACTGCGCTTTCGTTTTTGGCCGGGATCAAAACGGCCACGCGGGGCAGGGCCAGCCCACTCAACTCCGCATCCGGCTGCCTCGGTGGGACGGAGCCCTTATCCGTTGATCCAGGATCCCGGCAGGTCACGTCGCCAGAAGGAAGTCGCAGGGGGGGCGGGGAGGCTGCCGGCTGCAGACGAAATAACCGACTGATGTGGATCACCATGAACGTGGCCAACCCCATGGTGATCCAGCGAGCCGTCGGCAGCACATGCATTAGGCTGACCACTCCCCACACCATGGCCAGAACCAGCAGAGCCTTGAGGCGGCGGCGTTGGGCCGAGGTCAGCAGCCAGTCGGGAAGATGCAGATCCTCAAGGGGCTCCGGCTCTGACCAGACGAACTCAGACACAGGAATCCTCCCACGGGCGCCAATGTTAACCACCCCCGCCAACCTATCGGGACTTTATTCCGAAGGCTGTTAAGAGGCTGTTACTTATTGTCACCTATTGTGCCGGCGAAACAGAGTTCTTGAGTTTCTGCAGGCGAGAAAAGTTGGGGATCCCTAGCTCCGGTTCTCCGGCAAGAGGCGAGGAGCCTAGGGGTTGCCGCGAATCTCCTTGATCACCCCATCTTCCAGGAGGATCTCGACCTGCATTTTCTGGATCAGGTTGTCTCCTTTTTGGACGCGGAAGAAGCTCTCCACGTTGCCCTGCAGCACTTCTTGGTTGAGCTCCAGGGTGGTCAGTTGGTTGATCTGTTGCAACAGTTGATTTTTCTGATCCAAGAGCCGGATCTTCTGCTCATTCACGCGGCTTTTCACCGCTTCCACCTGTTGGAGGACTTGGGGGCTGTTGGGGTTAGAGCTCTGTTTTTCCAGTTCGGCAATGGCCCGCTTGCCCTGAAACTCCAGTTGTTGCATCTGAGCATCGGTGGCTTCGATCTGCCGCTCCAATTGCTCCTGCATTTCCTTTTTCCAAAGGGGGGTGACCACCACCTTGATGGGGATGTTGCGCTTAAGCAGTAGCTGAGTGCCGTTGCTGACGTTGTTTTCTTCCATAGAACCTATCCAGGCAGACGACCAACCAAACTGGGATTGTAGAAATCTCCCCTAAAAGCTCTGGGTTTGGGGAAGAGGAGCTCAACAGAAGGAATTTTCCCCCGCCGAGCCGGAGAATCCATCTATTTATCCTACTGGCTGGGATCCCCGCAGTAAAGTCTCGGCTGGGGGGAAATGGCGGTTTTGGTTAAGGATCTTGAAGGCCGCTGCCCTGCGGCGGCGCAGATTCGGCTAGCGTGAAAGACGGTGTTCTCGGATTTTGCAGCAGCCATGAGCGAACTGGCCTCAACTCCCTGGCAACCCTCGGCTGGGGCTGCCCGGCCGGTGCGGATCGCCTCCCGCAAAAGCGAGCTGGCCTTGGCCCAGACCCACTGGGTCATGGAGCAGTTGCAGGCCCACCATCCGGGGTTGCCCCTAGAGCTGCACACCCTTTCCACCCAGGGAGACATCATCCTGGATGTGGCGCTGGCCAAAATCGGCGACAAGGGCCTATTTACCAAGGAGTTGGAGGTTAGCCTGCTCAACGGCAGCAGCGACCTGGCGGTGCACAGCCTCAAGGATTTGCCCACCCGCTTGCCAGAAGGCTTGGTGTTGGGGGCCATCACCCGGCGGGAGGATCCTCTGGACGCTTTGGTGGTGCGGGAGGAGCTGCGCGGCTACCACCTGGCCACCCTACCAGCAGGGACGGTGATCGGCACTTCCTCTTTGCGGCGACTGGCCCAACTGCGCCACGCCTTTCCCCACCTGCAGTTTAAGGACGTGCGGGGCAACCTCAACACTCGCTTGGCCAAGCTGGATCGGGGGGAGTACGACGGCCTGATCTTGGCGGTGGCCGGGCTAAAGCGCCTGGGCCAAGCACAGCGGATCCACGAGGTGCTAGATCCCAGCGTGTCCTTGTACGCCGTTGGCCAGGGATCCCTCGGCATCGAGTGCCGGCAGGGGGACGAGCGGATCCTGGAGCTCATTCAACCCTTGGCCGATGGGGAGGCCACAGCCCGCTGTTTGGCCGAGCGAGCTTTCTTGCGGGCGCTGGAGGGGGGCTGTCAGGTGCCCATCGGCGTCCACAGCCAAGTCCAGGGGGAAGAGCTGCACCTAACCGGCATGGTGGCCGACCTAGAGGGGCGACGGCTGATCCGCGATACCCAAACGGGATCCACTGCTGATCCGGAAGCGGTGGGAATCTCCCTGGCGGAAAAGCTGAAGCAACAGGGGGCCGACGAAATCCTGCAGGCCATTTTTGCCCAGGCTCGCCGCTAGACTGCCTGGTTTTCAGGGTCGCGGAGCCGGCGGTAGGGATCGGTTTAGCCGCTGCTCAACCTTCAGCCCCACCCAGATCACGCCGATCCCGCAGGCCACCAACACCGCCGACTTGGCCAAGAGGCCGGTCTCGTACTCGAAAAAGCGGGTCAGCACCACCAGGGTTAGCCCCAATAGCCCCTGCCAGAAGCGCCCCCGCAGCCCCTGCTGCAACCCTTCCCAGCAGAGGATCGCCGACAACCCCACCAGCAGCAGGGTTAGGATCCAGGGGGCAACAAAGGCCAGGGCCACTCTTGAGGTCAAGTCCCCAGAAACAGCATTGCTGATCACCAGCAAAAGGGCCAGGGTAATCAGGGAGAGGAAAACGACGGCATCCTTAAGCCAGGCGGAGACAGGCTGGGATCTCTTGGCCTGCCACCCCTGCCACCAGCCCCAGCCAGCCAGCAGCAGCAACCCTGCCGCCGACAAGCTTGCCCAGGGATCCACAGCTTGGAACAGAGGTGAGGGGTCGGGATCCCAGTCCCAGGGGTCACGGAAGCTCCAGACGTAGAGCAAGAAACCCAGCCCCAGCAAAGCCAGGCCCTCCGCCGTCGGGATCAGATCCAAGCCTTGCTCCTGCTCGCCATCCTGGCCATTTTCTCCGGTCAAAATCCGGCTTAGCCGGTAACCATGGCGTTGGTGCCAAAAGCCCAGGCCCCAGACAACGGCAAGACCAAGCAGCAGCCAGAGGGTCAAGCCTTCTCCAGAGCTGTCCCAGACCTCTGCCGACCTTTGTAGCGCCAGGCCGAAGTCCACCAAAGCCAGGGCAAAGATCCAGCGGGAGCGGCACCCGTAGGCAAGGGGCAGCAAGAGACCAAGGGCCAGCCAGGGGTAGAGAGGGTCGAGAGCAGTGCCCCCTTCCCAGACGGCAGTCACCCCCGCCAGGGCGAACAAAAGGCAGGCCAAGACGCCACTGGGGGTGTGGAACAAGCTGTAGGCCACGGCCAAGCTGCCCAGCCCCCAGCCCAAGAACAAGCCCGCGGGGGATCCCCCCATTTGGACCCACTGGGCCATCAGAATAATGGCGGCTCCCAGGGCCAGCTCCCCGGCAATCAATAGGGCGCTGCCCAAGCGCGGGGATCCCTGCTGCCAAAGTCGCAAGCCGGCCACCTGCAGTCCCACCGTGAGGGCCAGGGATCCCAAGGCTCTGGCCGAGCGGGGAATGGCGTCCCAGTTGGCGGCCACGAAGGAGATCACCCCCAAGCCCACCAGCACGGCGCCCAACAGCAGCAGCACCAGGGTAAAGCGGCTGGCGGCTGTTCGCGGCAAGCTATCGAGTTGGTAGTACTCCCGCAGGCGATCCCGCTGCGCCGGCTGAATCAGCCCCTGCTCCACCCAGGTGTCCAACAGGTCGGCCAGTTGGCGGCGGAAGCGGTCGTCGGGGCCAGAGGGACGGGGGGAAGTCATGGCACCCTCACCCCCTGCCCCTCTCCCAGCCCTCACCCCCGGCCCCTCTCCCTGAGGGAGAGGGGAGATTAGAATCGGTAGCCCGGAGCACTCGCTGCAGCACCTCTTGGTAGCCGGCTGCCGGATCGCCGAGATCAAAGCGAAAGAGGTCTTTATCCAGCACCCGCGGCTCAGTCCCTTCTAGATCCCACAGGCGGCAGGTGTCGGGGCTGATCTCGTCCGCCAGCCAGATCTCCCCTTGCTCGTCCAGGCCAAACTCCAGCTTAAAGTCCACCAGCTCCAGCCGGCAGCGCTGCCAGAAGTTGCGAAGGTGAGTGTTGACCGCCAAGGCCAGGGATCCCAGCTTCTCCACTTGCTCTGGCGTGGCCAGGTGCAACAGGCGGATGTGGTCGGGGGTTACCAAGGGATCCCCCAAGGCGTCGTTTTTGTAGTAGAACTCCACCAGCGGCGGCTGGATGGGCAGGCCCTGCTCCAGGCCTAGGCGCCGGCAGAGGCTGCCGGCCGTGCGGTTGCGCACCACCACTTCCAAGGGCAGGATCCGCAGGGCGCGCACCTGCATCTCTCGGGGGCCGGTCTGGGCCAAAAAGTGGTTGCGGATGCCCTGCTGCGCCAGGTAGGCAAACACCCGGCTGGAGACGGTGCAGTTGACCTCCCCTTTGCCGGCGATGGATCCCCGCTTTTGGGCGTTGAAGGCCGTGGCGTCGTCTTTGTATTGGCAGAGGTAAACCTGGGGATCGGCGGTGCGGTAGACCCGCTTGGCCTTGCCCTCGTAGAGGAGCTCTGGGGACGTGGGTGAGGATGGCATGGGCAACCCCTAATAGCCGGTCAGCCGTCCGCGGATCCCTTGCCAAAGGGTAATGGCGAGGATGCGCAGATCCAGCCACAGAGACCAGTTTTGCACATAGTAGAGATCATACTGGGTGCGGCGGGCAATGCTGGTGTCTCCCCGCAGGCCGTGGATCTGAGCCCAGCCGGTGAGACCACTTTTCACCAAATGCCGATCCGGATACTTGGGGATCTCCTGGCTAAATTGCTCCACGAAGTAGGGCCGCTCCGGGCGGGGGCCCACCAGGCTCATTTCCCCCTTCAAGACGTTCCAAAGCTGGGGCAGCTCGTCCAGGTTGGTGCGGCGCAAAAAGGCTCCTATCTTGGTTCGGCGCGGATCCCCGGGGCGCGTCCAGCCCGGCTGGCCGGCTGCCTCGGCATCCACCCGCATGGTGCGGAACTTGGCAATCCAAAAGCGGCGCCCATCCAAGCTCACCCGCTCCTGCCAATACAAGATGGGGCCGGGGCTGCTGCAGGCCACCAGCAGGGCGATGACCAAAAATAAGGGGCTGAGCAACACCAGGCCCAGGGAGGCCCCTAGGATGTCTACCGCTCGCTTGAGGAAACGGTTGTGGGCGTAGCGCAGAGGGGGCTGGCGCAGCGTCAGCAGCGGGATCCCGTCCAGGGACTGGAGGCTGAAGTTCACCGTCAAAAAACCGAGGATGTCCGGCACAAGCCGCACCTGCACCGACAGGGCCTGCAAGCTGAGCAACAGAGGTGCGTTGGCCAGCTCCGGCTGCCCAAACCACACCTCTTCGATCTCGGGGTGAGCCTGCACATAGGCCACCAGGTGGCTGGGCTCCAGCCGCTCCAGCTTCTGCAAAGGCTCTGGTTCCGGTGCCGAGGGATCCCCGGCCACGGCCCAAGCCTTAATCTCAAACCCCAAGGCTGGGCAGCGCTCCAGCCGCTCCAGCACCTCAGCCAAGAGCAGGCCGGATCCCACCCAGATGACCCTTCGCCGCCCCTGGCCGTGGGCATACAGCCAGCCCATGCCCAGCCGCAGCAGCGCCCGCATCCCCGTCAAGCCGAGCAGGGCCAGCAGGCCGGCATAGCCCACCACCAAGCGCGACAGCGAGACGGAGCGCACGAAAAAGGCCCCCGCCAACACCAAGCCAAAGGTCACCCCCAGCCCCAGCAGCAAACTGGCCCATTCCTCAAAGCGAGATAGGCGCTTCGATTCGCCGTATCCTCCCAAGCCGGCCTGAACGCCCCAATAGCTAAGGACTGTCAACAACCCCAGGCCAGCATAAACATCCCAGGGCAAAAGCTGGTGGGGGCGCAAGCTGCGCAGCCAATAAGCCGCCCCGAAGGCCAGCCAAATACAGAGCCCATCCCCCAAACAAGCCAAGGGCACCCACAGGCGATGCGGATCCAAGCTCAGGGTGTAGCCGCGAAAGAAACCCGTCCCGCCAGCGCGATTGGCCAAGAGCTATCTCCTCCAGCAGTTAAGACTGGAAACAATCCTACAGAAAAGCTATCCATTTGAGGCTGCAAGGACTCCGTCTCGCTAGCGCGAACGGCAAAATCGATGTTGACTGAAAAAACTGGTAATAACGGCGAGAAGTTGAGGATTAAGAGGCTCAGTTTCTCAGAGGAGCAATTTTTTTAAGGCTGGCTACCGCTAATAAAGACAGGCCAAAGGGTAGGGAGAACTTAGAAATTAAATAGGCTTCCGCAGCAAAAATCTCGGTTAAAAGCCAATTGATCCAAGGCGAGAGCATGTTTAGATCCTGCTTCTCCTTGAGGCGAAGGCTCTTTTGGGCTAGGCGGATCCCTGCTGCTAATGGAAAGAGAAAGCTGTTGAAAAAGGTAAAGGTATGAATTTGCAGGCCGGCACTCTTGAGTAAGGAGAGAAGTTGTGCTGCTGTGTAGCGTCTCTTGTGGTGATTGAGCTCGTCATGGGCGCTCCACAGCCAGGGGTAGGCCGGTACCGTGATCACCATGTAGCCGGATGGCTTTAACCTCTGGATGAGAGCTTCCAGAGCTGCTTTGTCTTCCTCCAAATGTTCTAAAACGTCCAGTAGGGCAATAAGGTCAAATTGCTGGGAACCAAAAGGGATCCGATGCGGCAATTCACCTTCGGCCACAATCCCAATGCCGCGGGCCCGGGCCAAAGGCAATGCTATTTCGCTTCTTTCCATGGCCCAGACTTGGCCAAATTGAGACAACATTTCTAGGTTGCCGCCACTGCCACAGCCGGCTTCCAAGATACAAGCCGCGAGCGGAAGAGGGATCCCGGCAATAACCTGCCTGAGAATGCGGCGGCGCCCCACAAACCACCAATGTCGATCTTCTAAGCCCGCCATTTGTTCATAAGCTCTGGGATCCATACAATAGTCGTTCCAAATATTGGGAAACAGCTTGTTAGTTGATCCCTTGCTCCCCTCTCCCACGAGGGGAGAGGGGTTGGGGGTGAGGGTCGAAAGATGACCTTATCCTATACTTTTCCGGTGTTAGAGAACTCCGTCCCGCTTACGCGATTTAGGTTTCAAGGAGAAAGCCTAGCCTTGCCCCAGCGATTTTTGCGGTACCAGGCGGCAACATGAGGGCACCAGGCCTCAAAGTGGGGCCAAATCAGTTCACACAGATACTGAATTTCTCGCTGGGCATCTTCTTTAGCTCGTAAATCCAGAAAATGCATCAAGCTGCGGCAATTAAAAGAGACTACAAAATGTTGGCGGATCCCGTAGCCGATGATGTTACGAGCATCTTCATAAGGCAATCCGCACTCTTCGACCAGGCGATAATAGGCAATGGCCTGACTGCGATACTGCTCAAGAATGATGTTCAGGGCCTCGGGAGAGATGGGCTTGAAGCCTTGGCGGGTTTTGGCCTTGCCTTCTTTGACGCTGGCAGGAACGTAAAACAGAGTTTCCAACTCTTGCAAAGATAACGAGGGCTCCGCGCCGGTTTTGTCGGCAAGAGCAGCGGTTTCGTTGGTGCTCCGAGGCGCAGACAAGAGTCTTTTGCCCAAATCGGCAATTTGCCGGCCTGTATATCGAAAAGATTGAACGTCGAAAGAAACTCCCACTCGATGAGTACGGGCCTGTTGCATGACAGCATGGGGAAAATAGCCCACCCCAAACGTGATCTGAGGGTGCTCAAGAGGCCCATAGTGGCCACGATTGCCCTCCAGCAGATGCCGCACCACGGCCTCTCCATACTGTTCCGGGATCCGGCCCTCTGGGGTAACAAAATCGGGGCTGTAATCTTGGTGCATCGCCTGCCAGATCACCCGTTCGGGATCTGGAGTTTGGCTAAGCACCACCACTTGAAATAAGGCATCCACTGTCAGAAAGCCGTACCCTTTCCCCAAAGTATAGAGGGAAGACACCTAGAGAAGGCGGCGGGCCCGCGTCTCCTCTGCCAGCACCATGTTCAAGCCCGGATTGCTGCGCATCAGCCCCGCCACGTAAAGGGTATAGACTTTCCCCGCCTCTAACTGGAGGTCAAACCGTTGCAAGGGAATGCTCCGGCTGGGAGCCGACTGCACACCTGGCGCGGGGGCTGAAGGAGCTATGGCCACCTGAATTTGGGTAAAGCCGGGGCGCATGGCTTGAAAGGTGGATACTTGTCCGAAGGCCAACTGGGGCAGCAGCACCCGCCCTTGCTCCCCTTGCCATTGCAGGGCCGGCGCATCAGGGGCGGCGTGGACAAACCGCACCAGGGCTTGATCAAACGGCGGATGGATGTTGTCTTCCAATACCAGGGCTGTCATGCGATTTGGCTCGTTGGCAGCCACCACCGAGAACACTCCCCCGCCCCTGAGGTTAGCCACAGTTCTGGCCGCAACCGTTCGCGCTAGCGGAACGGAGTCTTGAGAACTTGCGGGCTGGCCGGGGTTCTCAGGTGTTGAAAACAAAACAATGTCGTACTCGCCCGCCGGCATGCGCACGTACTCGCTCACCGCGCCGTAGGCTATGCTCCGAGCAGCCCTTACCCCTCCCACTTCCAAGTCGATCCGAGGGGCATTGGGGGCCACATGCACCAAGCGCACCTGGACCTCAGAAACTCCCGCAGATGCCGAAGGCATCGGGATGGCACAGCCGGACAAAAGCCCCGGCATTAAAGCCCCACCCACCACGCAGAGGACTGCGCTCACCCACTGTCGCACCATAGTTTATGCTCACTCCCACTCCTCACACCCAACGCTCAGTAGGGATCGAGCAGAAGGGCCCTCTCGCTCCCCAAAAGTTCGGTTCGGCGCAAGGGATCCCCTCCACTGACGCCAAAGAACCTGCTCTTGTCTTACCCCAGTTTTGCGCCTGATGCCATAGAGCCGGGCAGGATTTGCCGGCCCCCCTAAATCAAAGGGATCCCGGCGACAGGATCAAGAAGAACTGGGCGAGAAGAGCGGCGGCTGAACAAGCGGAAATAGGTGCTGACGGCCAACTCTTTCAGCGGGAAAAGCAGGTAGGTGAGGGGGTTGATGGTAACGATGATGTTGCGGCAATCGCGTTTGGCCTGGGCCAGGATCTGGGCGGCCACCCAATCTCCCGACATAACTCCAATGGGATTGAGCTGGCTCTTGAAGGGGCCGAGGATGAGTTTGCGCACCACGCAGGGAGCGTCCAGGCGGCGCAGGGTAACCAAATCTCCTAGGGCCCGCTTGGAGAGCTCGTAGAGGGGGCTGAAGGCAGGGCTGACCTCGGCTTCTGAGGTGTTCACCCAAACCTCTTTGGTGGCCATCTCTGGGTTGTTGCGCACCGTCTGAAAGAACAGCTCCATCAGGCGCCATGCCGAGAAGGTGTTGACGGCGTAGGACTGGCGGACAGACTCGGGATCCCGCTCCCCATGCACGTTGAGGCCGTGGTTGATCACCAAGATATCGACCCGCTCCAGGAGTTCGGCCAGGGATCCCTCCTGCCCCACCTGCCAGCGAACGGTCTCCACCGGCTGGGGCTGGCCGTCCACTTCGATGGCAACCGAATCCGCATGGGAGCTGAGGGCGATGACTTTGGCGCCGTAGCGGTGACAGTGCTGCAAGAGGGCCCGGCCCAGGGTGCCGGAGGCGCCGGTGATGGCCACACGCTTGCCTTTCAGGGAGAGACTGGTGCCCATAATCCGATCCACCAAGGTCAAGGTGCCGCAAAAGTAGGCGTTGGTATCGTCGAAGTGGTGCCGCCAGTGGTAGGCGCGGTTCACATGCCACTGGCTGGGGGGAGCGGGGAAAGGCCCCGGCTGGTGGGTGATATCCGTCTGCAGAGCCAGCCCATAGCCCCGCAACATGCCGGCCACCCAGAAACTGGCCGAATAGAGCACTCCCACTACTGCTGCCAGGCCGTAGAAGAGGGATCCCTGGCCCAACAGCACCACCCAGGGGATCCCGGCTAGAACCATCGTCGCCGCTTCGGGAACATCGTGGTGCCACTGGGATTCTCGGTATAACTTGGGGTCTACCACGCTGAGATCGGGGCGGAACAGGCGGTGGTGCAGGGTGTGCTTGGGCATCAGCCAGGGCCAGAGGTGGGCCAGCCAATGGCGCACATCTCGCACGATCTCCGCCCAAAGGACGGAAGCCAAGGCAATGGCTCCCACCGCTAGCCACTGAGTTACGCTGCTAACATCCATAGGGCTTTGCCGACAGTAGCCGAACCATCCTGGGCTCGCCGTCGCCTCTTGGCATCAACCTCACACAGTTGGCGACCCTCAAAAATCATCGCAAAGATCGTTGATAAAGACCATCCTAGACCGCGAGCAAGACGGCCAACGGCAGCCTTTGGGATCCCTTCCCTCACCCCTGGCCCCTCTCCCTGAGGCACCCAAGCGCTCCGCGCCGCTCACGCGACCACCCCCGGCCCCTCTCCCTGAGGGAGAGGGGGGAGAGAGATCAAGGGGTGGGGGGCGGAAGCTTGCGGATCTCTACAGCGTCTCCCACTTGCAAGCCCAGGGCTGCAGCCGTCCCGCCGCGGAACTCCAGCACGCCATCTACCAACTGGTCAGAGGGTGGCCCATAGACGGGGCAGGGTTGGGCGGGGCAGCCGGGCACATCGGCAGCGATGTACACCACCTGACCTTGGCGGAGAAAGATAATGTCCAGGTTAAGCGGCGTGTTGAACATCCAGAAGGCAGCCGGCTGGGGCGGGTCGAAGGGAAACCACATGCCGCGATCAGGCGGCAAATCGGTGCGAAACATCAGGCCCAGCCGCTGTTGCTCGGGGGTGCGGGCCACTTCCAGCTCAAAGCGCTTGCCGGCAATGGTTACTTCCGCTTCCACCGGCAGGTGCTGGGGCTGCCCTTTGGCCGGGGTCGAGCTGGCAACGGCTGCCGTCTCCTGGGCTTCTCCTCCAGCAGTACATCCCAGCAGCAGAGCCAGGCCCAAGGCGATCCCGCTCGCTGTGACAGCCTGGCGCTCTCTTGCCCACCAACTCATCCCTTTCTCCTGCTGAGCTGTGCAGGCTTGATCCTACCCTGCTCTCTGGACTGAAGAGGGAGGGGATCCGCGGCAAGTTTGCCGGGATCTCCTGCGGGCTTTGGCCTGTCGATCTCACCTCAAGCGCAGCCGCAATGGCCAGCCTGGGCAAGAGCCATCCACCCCCAACCCGATACCATAGCCTATAGAGTCTATCTATCGTTCCCCACCCGGCCAGGAGAGACCCAATGAAAGACCTTTTGAGCATGTCCTCGGCGAGCCGGATCCCGCTTCTGGCTCTGTTTGGCCTATTGCTTTTGGGTCTCTGGCCCACGCACGGGGAAACCCCGGTGCGGATCCCGTTTGAGCCGACCGTGACCTATGGGGAAGGGTATGGAGAAGAGGCTGTGGCCCAACAAGCCCAAAGTCGCTTTGCGCTAAAGCTATTCGCTCACCTACTCCAGCAGCAGCCGCAAGAGAACCTCTTTTTCTCCCCCTTGAGCCTTCGCCTGGCCCTGAGCATGCTGTACAACGGCGCCGCTGGAGAGACCCAAGCGGCCATGGCCGAGGTGCTGGAGGCCCAAGAACTCTCCCTCAATGAGTTGAACTGGACCAACGCCCAGATGGCGCGCTGGCTGGTGGAGCGATCCCAAGCAGAAGGGCCGATCCAGGTGCAAGTGGCCAACGGCCTTTGGGTCGATCAAATCCTCACCCTGCGGCCTCCCTTTTTGCAGGCGCTGGCTACCTATTACCAAGCGGTGGTCAATCGGGTGGAGCTGGGATCCCGCCAGACGGTGCAGGCGATTAACCGTTGGGTAGCCGAGCGCACCCAGGGCCAGATCGACCGCATCGTGGATCGCCTCAGCCGCGAGGACGTGATGGTTTTGCTCAACGCCGTCCATTTCAAGGGAGAGTGGACCCAGCCCTTCGATCCGGCCCTGACCAAGCCCCAGCCCTTCACCCGAGCTGATGGCCGCCGTGTCCAAGTGCCGCTGATGGCCCAATCCGGTCGCTACGGCTACCGGGAGACCGAGCAGCTCCAGGTGGTGCGCCTGCCCTATGGGGAAGGGGAGCTGGCCCTGCTGATCCTGCTGCCCAAACCAGGGGTGAGCTTGGCAACCCTGCAACAGGAGCTCAGCCCAGAAACTTGGCAAGAATGGACGGGATCCCTGCCCACCCGCCCCGGCTCGGTGCGGATCCCCAAGTTTAAGCTGGCCTACGCAACCGATCTGGTGCCGGCTTTGCAGCAGTTGGGTATGGGGATCGCCTTTTCTCGCCGGGCCGATTTCAGCCAGATGACCTCAGAGCCGACGCAGGTCAGCAGAGTCTTGCACAAGGCGGCCATCGAAGTGGATGAAAAGGGATCCGAGGCGGCTGCTGCCACCGGGGTAATCGTCTCCCGCACCGCCAGCGACCGGCAGGAGCCCTTCCAATTCGTAGCGGATCGACCTTTCTGGTTTGCCATTGTCGCTTCTAGATCCGGCGACAACCCCGAGGCGCAAACTGTGCTGTTTATGGGATCCCTGGTGGATCCTGGATAAGGGGATCCCTCATGCTGACTGCGGAGGTCATGATAATCGAGGTTTTGGAACAAGAAAAGATCCCTGGGTTTGCCTTGGATTTGTCAGAGTTTTTTGCCGAACCTAAGTTTTAGTTCTTTGCCAACTTAGCAACAAAAGCCTTCAGGGTTCCGCGGCACCTGGTAAACTGGCTCCAAAAACGGGATCCCCTTCCATGGCGCTGGTTTACCTGCAAGTTCTGGAGCGCACCCCCAGACGGCTGCGGATTGCCCTGCAAAGGTTTACCTCTGAGCAACTGGCCTGGCGGGTGGGGGCGGGGCTGGGGTTGTTGGCGCTGGGATCCCAGCTCTGGCAGCCTTCCCCTCTGCTGGGGCTACTGGCTGTAGCAGCGGGCCTGGGGATTGGGATCCCTTGGGGGCTGGGGCAGATCTTGAGTGTGGATCGGGAGCGGCAGCGGGTGACCCTGACCCGGCTGGGTGGCCCTTGGGGGATCTGGCGGCAGCAGGTCTTCTCTTATCCTCTCGCCCAATTGCAAGGGGTGCGGCTGCAGCGGCTGGGACAAGAGATCTTGGATAAAGAAGCACAGGAAAGCTTTCAGCTACAAGCTCAGGTGCGGTTGCAGTTCCGTCCCCAGGTTTTTGAACAAGAGCTTGAAGAAGTGATCGCTTGTTTCAGTAGCCAATCGGCGATCAAAAAAGGCGAGCCGGAAGCCCTTGCCTTGGCGCAGCGGCTGGCAGGCTGGATTCAGGCCTATATGAACCCGTGAGGTTGCCTCATAAGCTGTTGATTGCAGTACTTGGCAATCCTTGGAAAGCTGTCGAGAATGGGTGTGAATTTGGATAGGTGCTTTTGCGAACCTTCACAGAACAGAATTTCGGCAATGCTAAGCCGTCATGACTATTCCTGAGGAGACTCTAGAAACCGTTAGCCTAGTCGTCAGGGATGCTTTGCGCAACTGGCCGTGGCTGCTTTTGTGGGCAGCCTCTTTCCTGGCGCTTGTCTTCTGGCAAAGGCGGCGGCTACATCAGGCCCAGGTTGGTTTTCCCGATATCGTCACCCTGGCGCGGCCCGATACGACATTGGTGGAGTGTAACGAAGTCTGCCAGAGGGTTTTTGGCAATTGGCGGGGCCGGCGCTGGATCGAGGCCTTGTTGCCAGAGGAGCAAGAGCAGGTGCGGCAGCAAATAGCCCAGCTCACCCCTCAGCAGCCCACCTTCACAAGGGTTGATAGGATGGTGGACGCGGCGGGACAGGTGCGGTGGTTTGAGTGGATCAACCAGGGCATCTTCGACCGGCGGGGCCGGCTGCAGTTTATTCGCGGGGTCGGCCGAGACATCACCAAGCAGAAGCAACTGGAAGACAATCTGCGGCTGCGGGAAGCCCAATTGCAAGCCCTCTTGGATGCCCTGCCGGCAGCCATATGGGCCAGGGATCCCCAGGGGGTGCTGATTTTGCAAAATGCCACCGACCGTGCCTGGCATGGCGACCTGCTGGGCACTTCCCTGCAAGAGATGGCTCAGCAGTACCCCCGATGGCTGGAGCGCGCTCCCCAAACTCTAGCCGACATAGAGCGGCAAGGGGTTTCCCAAGTGGAGGGCAAGGAAATCATTCAAGGCCAAGAGCGCTATGTCTATCGCCTGGCCGTGAAGCTGCAGGATGAGTCCAAAGGTTTGGGGTGCCTCGGCATTGCCTTGGACATTACGGAACAAAAGCGGCTGGAACAGCAGGTGCGAGAACAACAGGAGCGCTTTTGCGCCTTTCTCAACAACAGCCACGACATTTTGTGCTGGATCGATGCCCAAGGCTTGGTCTATCCTCTCAATTGCCCGGTTGCTGAGAAAATTTTAGGTCGTTGTCCTAAGGAGGGAGAACCTATACCTTTGGATTGGGTTCACCCAGAAGATCAGGAGATTGTTGCTAGTGCTCTTGAACAACTCAAGGCTAGACCTGGCGAAACGCTCAGCTTTATCTATCGGGCACAGCATGCGGATGGCCATTGGGTATGGCTAGAGAGCCGCTGTACCGACCTTTTGCAGGATCCTGCGGTGGCAGGAATCGTCTGCAGCACCCGCGACATTACCCAGCAAAAAGAGGCGGAACTGGCGCTGCGGGAAAGCGAAGCCCGCTTCCGGGAAATGTCCGAAGCTGTGCCAGTGACCTTTTTTATCTATTCTCCGGATCTCAGTCAATCCCTATACAAAAGCCCTCAGTGCAAGCAGATCTGGGGATACACGCCGGAGGAGTTTTACCAGAAGCCGGATCTGTGGAAAGACAGGATCCACCCCGAAGATCTGCCTCAGGTTCTGCAAGCCGTAGCTCAAGTTATCCGAGGAGAGAAGCCGGTTACCTATCGCATTTGCCATCGAGATGGTCGGGTGCGCTGGTTGCGAACTTCCTGCCGACCTATTTTCAATGAGCAGCAAGAAGTGATCCGCATTGCCGGCATCACAGAAGATATCACCGAGCAAAAAGAGGCAGAGCTGGCCCTGCAAGAGAGCGAGGCCCGTCTCAAGGCCATCCTCGACGGGATCCCTTTTCCCATCTTTGTTAAAGATTTGCAGGGCCGCTACTTACAGGTCAATCAAGCTTACCTGCAGAAAAAGGGTAAACTCCCAGAAGAAGTTCTCGGCAAGGCCGATACGGAGCTCTTCTCGCCAGAGGAAGCTCTGGAGTTCCGCAAGGGAGATCAAAGGGCCATCCAGTCTCCCGCTCCCATCAGCTGTGAGCGCACCATTTGTCGAGACGGCAAAAAGCAAGAAACGTGGATCACCAAGTTTGCCCTGCGGGATTGGCAAGGGGATCCCTATGCCGTTTGCGGCATTGCTGTGGATATAACCCCTCTCAAAGAAGCCCGGGATCTGCTGCTGCAAGAGGCAGAGCGAGAAAGACTTCTGGGATCCCTGCTGCGCCGGATCCGCGAGAAGCTGGACTTGCAGCCCCTCCTACAAACCACGGCGGCGGAAGTGCGAGAGTTTCTCCAGGTGGATCGGGTGATAATCTACCAGTTGCAGAAGGGCATAGGGGGATTTGTAGCCGCCGAGTCCGTCCTGGATCCCTGGCCCAGCCACTTAGGCCGCTCCGTGTGGGATTCCTACTTTCATCAGGATCCCTGCTATCGCAAGTACCAGCAGGGCTTTGTGCAGGCCATCGACAATGTGGCCACGGCCCCTTTGGATCCCTGCTACCGGGAGCTTTTGGAATCCTTTCAGGCTCAGGCCAACTTGGTGATCCCAATTCGGCAGGGGGAGGAGCTCTGGGGCCTCTTGGTGCCGCAGCACTGCCGGGCCAGCCGTCCTTGGCAGGAGTGGGAAATTAAGCTCTTGCAAGAGCTGGCGGAGCAATTGGCCATTGCCTTGCAGCAAGCCCAGCTTTATGAACAGGTAAAAGCCCTGAACCAAACGCTGGAGGAGAAGGTGCAGCAGCGCACCGCCGAGCTGGAGCGGGCTTTGCAATTTGAGGCCATCTTAAAACGCATCACCGACCGCGTGCGCGATTCTCTCGACGAAGCCGAGATCCTCAATACCGCCGTGCGCGAGCTGGGGGAGAGCCTGGATGCCGATGCCTGCGATATCGGCCTTTACAACGCCGATCTCACCCTTTCCACCATCAGCTACGAGTATTGCCCCCGCTGGGATCCTGCACTCAACACTACCATACCGATGGTGGGGGGCCTCTACGACGATCTATATCGTCAACTAACGCGCAGGCAGTCTTGTTTATTTTGCGTCATCTCCTCAGATTCGCCGCGTCCCGCCAAGGATCACTGTGTGGTGGTCGCCTGTCCCCTCAGTGATAAAGACCAAGTTCTGGGAGATTTATTGCTGTTTCGACGTTCCGGCCATTGTTTTGATGAGGCGGAGATCGCCCTCATCCAGCAGGTGGCCAACCAATGCGCCATTGGGCTGCGCCAGGCGCGCCTGTTCCAAGCTGCCCAAGAGCAGGTGCAAGCCCTGGAGCGGCTTAACCGTCTTAAAGATGACTTTATCAGCACCGTCAGCCACGAGCTGCGCACCCCCCTGACCAGCTTGAAGATGGCTCTGAAGATGCTGCAGATGGCTCCCTCAACCGAAAAACGAGCTCAATATCTAAGCATTGCCGAGCGAGAATGCCAGCGGGAAATCGAGCTCATCAACGACCTGCTGGATCTGCAGCGCCTGCAGGCGGGGGCCTATGCTCTGGAGGTGCAAGCCCTCACCTGGCGGGAGCTGCTGGGGGATCTGCTGACCGTTACCGAGGAGCGGGCCCACGCCAAGGGGCAGAGCTTTCAAGCCAGCGTCCCCCTAGAAAGCAGCCTCACGACGGATCCCTTGCTGTTGAGCAGGATCCTGCGCGAGCTTTTGCACAATGCCGTGAAATACACGCCGGCCCAGGGATCCATCCGCTTGCAAATTGAAACGGAAAATCGTCAAAGCCGCATCCAGGTCAGCAACAGCCAAGAGATCCCTGCCGAGGAGCTGGCGCGCATCTTTGAGCGCTTTTACCGCATTCCCAGCAGCGATCCCTGGAAGGAAGGGGGCACGGGGCTGGGCTTAGCTTTGGTGAAACAGATGGTGGATCAGTTGCGCGGATCCATCGAGGTGAGCAGCGCTGCCGGCTGGGCGACCTTTACGCTTCACCTGCCCCATCTGCCCCAACTTTGATACAGAACCCAAACTCTCGTGCTTCCCTTGCTGAGAAGGATCCAGCCAGGTAAGAGGGCACCTGACTCGAAGGGGATCCCAAGGGAAGTTGCACCTGCAAACCCCCTCGGCTCGTGCCCAGCACCATTCCTCCAACTGCCCAAAAGCTTCGCCGGCGAGGAACTGGGGTGCTGAGCGGATCCCTGTGAGTCGCGTTTGTATCCGGGATCCCGATTGGCCGCCAACCCAGCCCTCTCGATCTGGTCACGGTGCTGAAAACACGGGGCAGAGAGGGTTTGTTGCGAGTAAGTTTCAATTCACAACTTTTTCTTAATAAGTGATTTCGATTCTTGAGGATATAGCTTACTTTGTTACCTGTAGAGCGTTCCTTGCCAAAAACCTATGAGCATTGTTGCCCAAGTCATCGCGCAGTCGGATGCGGCTGATCGCTTCCTCAGCAGTGCCGAGATTGCCAAGCTAGAAGATTTCTTCAGCAAGGGTCAAGTGCGTATCCGAGCCGCCAAAAAATTAGCGGAGAACGAGCAAAAAATTGTCCAGGAAGGCAGCAAACGTTTTTGGGCCAAATGCCCCAACACCCCCAGCAATAAAGGCAATCCTCAAAAGACAGCCCTCTGTCAGCGGGATCAAGGCTGGTACATCCGCTTGGTTAGCTATTGCATCTTGGCGGGAAACGATAAGCCGCTAGAGGACATCGGCCTGAACGGAATGCGCGAAATGTATACATCTTTGGGCGTGCCGCTGCCGAACCTGCGGGTGGCCATGAGCTGTCTAAAAGAAGTAGCCGCCGGTATTCTTTCTTCGGAGGAAATGGCTTTGGCAGCCCCCTACTTCGATCGACTGATTCGCGCTTTTTGAATGGATAAGTTAGTAGACACTTTGCTGCGCGGTTGCCCGATTTTGTTGAGGACTTGAGTTGTGTTGCCCTTAAGATTTGCGAGTTTGAGGTTTAAGCTTGCTTGCAGGCTCTGATGTCTTAAGCTGCAACTCAATAAAAGTTCTCATAGGCAATGCCTGAGCAAGCGGTGCAAGGATCCCGTCCCGCTAACGCAAGCAGAATTTGTCCAATTGCCTCAAAAAAATAGTCCATATCAGTGCTTGGAGGAAAAGCCATGAAAGACACCATTACTTCCCTGATTAACCCTGCCGATGAGAAAGGCTCCTACTTAGATGCCGCAGCTCTGGAACAGTTAAATCGCTATTTCCAGAGTGGCAACATGCGCGTCAAGGCGGCTAAAACCATCAGCTCCAGCGCCAGCAGCATTATCAGCAAAACCGTTGCCAAAAGCTTGCTCTACGGGGATATCACCCTGCCGGGGGGCAATATGTATCCCACCCGGCGCTACGCGGCCTGCCTGCGGGATCTGACCTACTTTCTGCGCTATGCCACCTACGCCATGTTGGCTGCCGATACTTCTATTTTGGATGAGCGGGTGTTGCAGGGTTTGAAAGAAACTTACATCACCCTCGGCGTTCCCATCGATCGCGTCATTCAAGCCCTGAATGCCATGAAGGAGGTGCTGACGGAAAGTCTTGGCACAGAGGCAGGTCAAGAAATGGCCGTTTATCTTGACCATATCATCGCCGGTTTGAGCTAAACCTGCCTGTAGCTGACTGAGGAACGATCCATGAACACCAGAAGGACGCACCCATCAGGCTATCCCTGGTGGTCGGGTAATGCTCGCTTGATGAACCTCTCCAATACTTTTATTGTGGCGCATGTGGCTCATGCGGCTTTGATCATGGCTTGGGCAGGGGTCTTCACCCTGTTTGAGCTGGCCAAGTTCTCGCCAGAGCGGCCCCTATACGAGCAAGGGCTGATTTTGCTGCCCCACCTGGCCACGTTGGGATGGGGGGTCGGCAGCGGCGGCCAGATCGTCAATACCTTTCCCTACGTGGCCATTGCCGCCATTCACCTGGTGGCTGCGGGCGTGTTGGCTTGGGGGGCCTACTTCCACCAAACCCGACTTCCCCCCAGCTTAGATATGGAATTTGGCAGGGCCGCCAAGTTTCACTTTGCTTGGGATGATGCCAAAACATTGGGGGTAATTTTGGGGCACCACCTGCTGGTTTTGGGCTTGGGATCCCTGTTGTTGGTGGCCAAGGCAATGCTATTTGGGGGGCTGTACGATGCCAATAGCGATCAGGTACGCCTGGTTACGGCTCCAACTTTGGATTTTGCCACCCTTTGGGACTACCGCACCCATTTGTTCGATGTCAACAATTTGGAAGACTTGGTGGGGGGCCATATTTATGTGGCAGCTCTTCTCTTGCTGGGAGGGGTGTGGCACATTTTGGTTCCGCCGTTTGAGTGGGTTAAAGCTCGCTTTCTTTTCTCGGCAGACGGGATCCTCTCCTACTCTCTATTTGGCATTGCTCTGGCCGGCTTTGCGGCCTCTTATTATTGTGGGTTTAACTCGCTGGCCTACCCGGTGGAGTTTTATGGCCCCACCCTAGAGCTGAAATCCGCGTTCACCCCTTACTACTTCGATCCAAATCAAACCGGAGCGTGGAACTATTCCTCGAGGGTTTGGCTGGCCAATGCCCACTTCTATTTGGCCTTCTTTTTCCTCCAGGGATCCCTGTGGCATTTTCAGCGAGCTATGGGCTTTGATGTTGGCAAAATGCTGCAGTCGTGGCAACAGGGCCGGCAGGAAATGACCTCTCAAGGGGTATATCAGGTTCAATTTCAGTGCCGACCTCAGCCCAACTTTGCAATTTTTTACGATCCTCCCTTTGCCGATCCAGAGCCTTTATCTGTATCTCCGGGGGATGTCTATTGGTATCAGCCGCCCAGAGCCCGCAGCTTCAGCTCTCCATCGCTGATCAACGGTGTTCGGCAAACTCTCTATGAAGTGAACTACACCCTCAGAAGGTGGATCTTCTACGAGCCTGCCAGAGGGAAAAGTACTTTCAATCGTTCTAACTTGAAGGCAGGCTATGGTTCGCCTAGGCCGGAGACCGATTTCTCGAAGTTTGCTCGACCCCTGCCCAAAGTCTTCTACGAGCCCGGCAAGGTACAGGCTTAACCTGTGGCCAGCCGTGATAGAACAGCTTGCTGGCTGATCCCCGGCTCCTCTCTCCTCTTTTGGGAGAGGGGCTGAAGCGCCTCAATCTTCTTGAAAAGACTATACAGTTTTTTCCGACTCAAGAACCGGTGTAGAGCCATAGGGGCAAGCCCGAGGTGCTCACTTCAAACTGCAAACGCGCCAGAGCTTCTGCTGCCGGCAGAAACCGAGACCAGCCTCTGCGCCGGGGGAGCAGATCGTAGAATTTGGCATCTGTCGGCAACCCCGCCAGCTCTGCCGCCAAGAGGCGAGCATCCTCTTCCGTGCCCAAGCGATCCACCACGCCTAGGTGGAGGGCCTGCTCTCCACTGAAAATGCGGCCATCGGCAAAAGTCCTGACCACATTCAAACTCAACTTGCGGGCAGCAGCAACCGTCTGCACAAACTGACCGTAGGTGATATCGATCAACTCTTGCAAGATGTTTCGCTCTTCTGGGGTCAGCTCGCGATCAAACGAGAGAATATCTTTGTAGGGGCCAGACTTGATCACTTTAAATGAAATCCCCACTTTATCCAAAAGACGCTCGATATTATTGCCTCGAATGATCACGCCGATGCTGCCGGTGATGGTTCCTGGGTTGGCGACGATTTTTTCCGCTCCCATGGCGATATAAACCCCCCCAGAGGCGGCAATGTTGCCAAAGCTGGCAACAATACGGGTGCCTTTTTGTTCCCGCAAACGCAAGAGAGCACTGTAGATTTCTTGGGAGTCGGCCACTGTTCCGCCGGGGCTATCGATGCGGAGCACTAGAGCAGGGAGCTGTTTTTCTTCCACCTCTTTTAGGGCTTTGAGAACGCGCTCGCGGGCTTTGCCATCAATGGCCCCTGCCACCTCGATGCGACCAATTTGCCGACGCAAACCACCCCAGAATAATCGCTTCAGCATAGACAAGAACTGGATTGGGATAAGTACATATTTGTATCATGAATGGCGGCTCGTGGCCCGGTCAACCGGTCGCTTAGACGCTGCCATACACCGGGATCACCGCGCCCCTCAGATCCCGCGCCGCTTCCGAGACCAAAAAAGCGATCACCTGCCCAATGGACTCCGGCTTTACCCACCGCTCGGCTTGCGCGGATCCCATGGCGGCGCGGTTGGCCGGCGTGTCGATGATGCTGGGCAGAATGACGTTGGCGGTGATGTCGGTGCCTTGGGTCTCGGCGGCAATGGTGCGGGTCAGAGCCACCACCCCTGCTTTGGAAGCGCAGTAGGCCGCCAATTGCGAGCCCGGCTCCACTGCGCCGCGGGATCCCACCGTTACAATCCGCCCATAGCCCTGCTGCCACATCTTGCGCAGGCTGTGCTTGCAAGCTAGGAAAGTGGTGGTGAGGTTGAGGTCAAAGTCGCGCCGCCAGTCTGCCAAGCTGTACTCGTGGGTGGGGCCCATGGCAAAGCCGCCCACCAGGTGGATCAGCCCATCTACGCGGGGCAGGTCGGCAATGGCGCGGGCAACCGCCGCCTCGTCCAACAAATCCACTTGCACAAAGCGCACCCGATCCAGAGCACTGGCCGGCAGGCGCTGCCGCAGCACGGCTAGCTCCTCCTCCTGTCGGTAGGTCAGGGTCAGCTCTGCCCCGCTGGCCAGCACTACGGGAACCACCCCCAACCCCAGCCCGCCGGTGCCACCGGTTACAAGAATCTGTTTGCCTTGGTTGTCGAGCATAGGTTCGCCCTTAAAAAGCCTTTCCTCAAGCCAAAAAGCGCTGGGCATCCAGCCACCGTCTTTTCCCACCCTACCGCGATTCTTATTCCTCTTGAGGGGCAGCCTTGGGCGCTTTCTCCAGCAGTAGGTCGCTCAAGGCCAGCCAGTGGGGCAGATCCAGCTCTTCGGCGCGGGCATCGGGGCTGAGGCGGAGCTGAGCCAACGCTGCTGCGACCGCCTCTCGCTCCACCAAGCTCCCCAGGGCATTGGTGAGCTTCTTGCGGCGGGTGGAGAACCCTTGGCGAAGGAGTTGGTGAAACCAGCGGGGATCCCGAGCAGGGGTGGGGGCGGGGCGGGGGGTGAGGCGAATCACAGCGGATTCCACCTTGGGGGCCGGCTGGAAAGCGGTGGGAGGCACTTTACAGATCAGCTCGCAATCGGCCAGATAGCGCGTCCGCAGGCTCAGGGCACCGTAGGCTTTGCTGCCGGGGCCAGCCTGAAGGCGCTCGGCCAGCTCTTTTTGCACCAAGAGGACGATGCGCTCGAACTGTCTGACCGGCTGGGCCGGGGATCCCAGCACTTTCTCCAGAATCGGGCCGGTGAGGTTGTAGGGGATGTTGGCCACCAGCAGGCGGGGCTGAGGCGGGAGCGGCAGGCGAAGAAAATCTCCTTCCACCAGGTGAAAACGCGGCTGGTCGGCAAACCGTTTTTGCAGCAGCCGGCACAGATCCCGGTCGATCTCCACCGCCACCACCTGGACGCCCTGGGCCAGCAATCGCTGCGTCAACTGCCCGGTGCCGGGGCCGATCTCCAGCACCCAAATGGGATCTGCGCCTGCCTGAGAGCCATCCAGGTGGGCAGCCCGCACAATGGCTGCGTGGACAGCGGGATCCTTGAGCCAATGCTGACCAAACCGTTTGCGAGGATGGGGCATAGTTAGGCGAATGATCGAGAAGAAATGGCCGGACGGATCATCGCTGGGCCGGGTGGGGAACAGAAATCAAGGTGGGATCGGTATCCTCAGGTCTATCTTGGGTTGATCCGGCGGCAATTGTCTCTGGGCTTGCATCCCCGCCCAGCAGCGGCCGGCGGTAGAGGGGTACCGTAAAGGTAACGGTGGATCCCAGCCCTTCGCCCAAGCTGTAGAAATTGATCTCCCCCCCCATCGCCTCCACCAGCCGCTGGCTGATGGCCAGGCCCAAGCCCGTTCCCCCATATTGGCGGGTGGTGGAACCATCCACCTGGGTAAAAGCCTGAAACAGCTTTTGCTGCTTTTCCAGCGACACCCCGATGCCGGTGTCGATGACGCGGATGCGGGCCAAACCCGGGTTGCCGGGAAGGATATCCGCCCGCACGGTCACCGAGCCTTTGGGGGTGAACTTGATGGCATTGCCCACCAAATTGAGCATCACCTGCAACAGGCGTTGGTAATCGCCCAAGAGCAAAACCTGATCTGAGGTGGTGGGCAGATGAAAGCTCAGTTGTAGGCCCTTTTGGCTGGCCTGCAGGCTGGTTTTGGCTGCCACATCCTTAAACAAAGCTTGCAGGTCGCAGGGCTGAAACTCCAACTGCATTTTGCCCGCCTCGATCTTGGCGATGTCCAGCACGTCGTTGATCAAGGCCAACAGGTGCAGGGCCGAGCGATAGGCCTCCTGCAAAAAGTCCAGCTCCTCTTCGCGGCTTTCGGCCATCCCGTCCAGCACCAGCTTGATAAAGCCGATGATCCCATTGAGAGGGGTGCGCAGCTCATGGGAAGTATTGGCCAAGAACTGACTTTTCAGTTGGTTGGCCGATTCCGCTTGGGCACGGGCCTGCTCCAGCTCTTTGTTTTTCTGGCGCAGTGTCTGGTTGGCCAACTGTAGGCGGGTGGCCAGTTGGCGGCTTTGATCCAGCAAGATGGCGTGGGCAATCGCCGTGCCCAGATAGGTGGCAATGCTCTGCAGCACCTGGAGGTGGCCGGCCTGCCAAACGGGAACGCCGTTGGGCGGCAGCACTTCCAACCAGAGCAGGCTGTTGGCATAGCCGCGATAGGACATGGCAATGGCCAGACGGCGCTCCATCAGCACCGGCTCTTCCTGCCTCAGGGCCTGCAGCAGATGGGGATAATCCGCCAGTCGCAAGGTCTGGTTCAGCAGCGAGGGATCCCCTGGGTTGCGGCGGTACTCGGCGTTAACCGTGAGGGAATCCTGCCCCACTTCGTAGAGGGCCAGCAGGCAGCGATCCACCCCAAACAATTGCCCCAACTGCTCCACCGTCTGCTGGCACAGCTCGCGAATGTCTAGGGAGTGGCCGATGTTGCGCAGCAACTGGGCCGTGATCCCCTGCACCGGATCAGCCAAGAGGGGATGGGGCTGGGCAGTGGGGCTGCTGGCTCCGCCGGCCAAGTTGAAAGGCGTTGCCCCCAACAGCTTGCCCACCACCGAGACGGCTACCACCGCCCCTTCCATGTCCCGTACCGGGTTGAGGGAGAGATGCAAGTGCAACTTGTAGCGGGGCGAGTTCACCTGACATTGGTAGGAAAGGGGATCCCCAGTCTCAAACACCTGGTTGAGCTGGGCTTCGTACTCCCCGGCGTTGGCCACCTCCCAGATTTGCTGTCCACTCACGATGTGCTGAGGGTGGATGCCATATTTCTCAGCCTCTTCCCAATAAAAACCCCAGAAGCGCCTCTGGCGATCCTGTGTGTAGAAAATCGGAGTGGGTCGAAGCACGCCCATGTGGGAAGAGGCCACCATCGCGTCGGGGAAACACAGGCCCAGAGCTCAGGTTTTCCCTGAGGAGGCTGGGCTGGCGGGATCAGAGGCCGGGCGGGTTAGCGGGGCAGAGTCTTTGCTGAGACGGGCGAAGATCATGCGGCCTGCTGAGGTCTGAATGGCGCTGGTTACCACAACGGAGCGGGTTTTGCCCAAAGAGCGCTGCCCTTCTTCTACCACCACCATGGTGCCGTCCTCCAGATAGCCTACCCCCTGGCCCGGCTCCTTGCCCTCGCGGGTGATCTTGATATCGAAGCTATCGCCGGCAACATAGATGGGCCGCAGCGCCTCGGCCAACTCATGCACATTCAGCACCTTAACCCCCTGCAGAGTCGCCACCTTCTTCAGGTTGTAATCGGTGGTGAGCAGCGTTCCCCCTACAGCTTGGGTAAGGCGCACCAGCTTTTCGTCGACGGTGGTCAGATCGGGATAGTTGGCTTCGTGAATGACGAAGCGCTCAGGATAGGCCTTTCGTAAAGCTTGCAGCGTATCGAGGCCTTTGCGGCCCCGCTCTCGTTTTTGGGCATCGGCCTTGTCGGCGATGGTTTGCAGTTCCGTCAGCACAAAGCGGGGAACCACCAGGGTTCCCTCCAAAAAGCCTGTCTCGATTAACTGGGCCACTCGGCCATCGATGATGGAGCTGGTGTCCAAAACCTTGGCCGTGGCAGCCACCACATTGCCCTCTGCCCAAAGGGCTGCCTGGAGAGCATAGTTGGGGTTCAACAGCCGCAGCAGCGAGGGGCCATGGGTATCGGCCAGGCTGACCCCCAGATAAGCAAAAGCCAAGCTGAAAAAGACCGAAGCCAGCGGCTCGAGAAAGCGGTTGAGTTGAGGGGGCAGCGGCAACAAATATACAGGAGCCATGGCCAAGTTGGCGATCACCAAACCAATCACCAGCCCCACCGAGCGGCTGATCAACACGTCCGGCGGCAGGGAACGCACATTGGCCTCGAAGCGACGGTAGCTCCAGCGCACCAGGGATCCCAGGGCCAGCCCTGCCAGCACGCCGAAGCCGCTGGTGACGACGCGGGCTCCCTCCACATTGGCCCCCTGAATGGCGGCAGGAGGGAGCAGATCCAGGCCATAAAACCCAAGGCCAGCCCCGGCCAACATGAAGATCGCGATCAGTAAAGCGTCTAGCATAAAGAATAAAGACAGCCCTGCTGAGTGGGTAACGCTGCTGGGAATAGGCAAATCCGCTTCCTATTCTAGTCGTCTGGTGTTGGATGGATCCGGACAACCAGACTAGCCCTCTCCCCGCAAGATTCAGACTATGTTGAAATCATAGCGATCCCTGGCTGCCTTGAGGGGGCTGGGGGGAAATCGCTACAATCCAAACTCGATGAGGCTGAAAGCAACCATGGCACAAGCACTGGAACTCAATAGCGCGAACGTCGAGAAAGTCCTAGACGAGCTGCGCCCTTACTTGATGGCCGATGGGGGCAATGTGGAGTTGGTGGAAATCGACGGCCCCGTGGTCAAGCTGCGCCTGCAGGGGGCCTGCGGTGCCTGCCCCAGTTCCACCCTGACCCTGAAAATGGGCATTGAGCGCAAGTTGCGGGAGAGCATCCCCGACATCCTAGAAGTGGAGCAGGTGTTCTGAGGATTCTGCCGCTTCTGGTCTGTTATCCTGGTTCCCTGAGGCAGCAGGCCTGTCCGTCGCCCTGATCCTCTGCCTCTTGGCTTTTCTTCCTTCTTTACCTGCACGCCAGCCCATGCCTGTTCTCCTCTCCATCGCCATTCTCGCCCTGCTGATCCTGGTGCATGAGGCAGGCCATTTTGCGGCGGCCAAGTTACAAGGGATCCACGTCAACCGCTTCTCGCTGGGGTTTGGCCCGGTGCTGTGGCGCTACCAAGGTAAGGAGACAGAGTACGCCATTCGCGCCCTGCCGCTGGGGGGCTATGTGGGCTTTCCCGACGAGGACGAGCGTTCCCCCTACCCGCCCGATGACCCGGATCTGCTGAAGAACCGTCCTGTGTTGGATCGCCTGGTGGTGATGAGTGCCGGGGTGATGGCCAACCTGATCTTTGCCTATCTGGTGCTGGTGTTGATGTTTGCCTCGGTGGGCATCCCATCGGTGGCGCGCATCCATCCCGGCATCCTCATCCCTCAGGTGATGCCGGATAGCCCGGCGGAGCGGGCCGGCCTGCAGGCGGAAGATGTGGTGTTGCGGGCAGCCGACCACGACTACAGCGCCATCGCCGACGAGACGGCGGCCTTGGCAGCCCTGAACGATTTTCAGGCGCTGATCCGCAGCAGCGAGAACCAGCCCGTTGCCCTAAAGGTGCAGCGCGGGGCAGGGGATCCCTTCCAGTTGACGGTGATCCCGGAGCTGCGGGGGGAGACGGTGGCCATTGGGGTGACCTTAGCGCCCAACCAGGAGCTGACCTTGCGCCCCGCCCGGAACCTGGCCGAGATCTTCACAGAGGCTGGAAACGCCTACCAGCGGGTGGTGATGCTGAATGTAAACGGTTTGCGGCAGTTGGTTGAGAATTTTCAAAGCACGGCCACACAGGTCTCCGGCCCGGTGGGGATCGTCAAGATCGGCGCGGATCTGGCGCGGGATGATGCTGCCAGCTTGTTTAATTTCACCGCTTTGATCAGCATCAACCTGGCTTTTCTCAACCTGTTGCCTCTGCCCGCTTTGGATGGGGGGCACATCGCCTTTTTGATCCTGGAAGGGATCCGCGGCAAACGGCTGCCCAAGGAGCTAGAAGACCGGGTGATGCAGACAGGCCTGGTGTTGTTGCTGGGCTTGGGGGTGGTGCTGATCTTCAAAGACACCCTCGCCATCGTTACCGGGTCGGGCTAGGGAAAGATGGCCAGCAAACGGGCCTTGCGCCAGCGCGCTTTGGAGATCCTGATCCGGCTGAAGCGCCACTACCCCAACTCCACTTGTGCCCTCCACTACCAAACGCCGCTGCAACTGCTGGTGGCCACCATTTTGTCTGCCCAGTGTACCGATGAGCGGGTTAACCAGGTCACCCCAGAGCTGTTCCGCCGTTTCCCGGATGCCCAAGCGCTGGCAGCAGCCCCGCGGGAGGAGATCGAGGCCCTCATCCATTCCACCGGCTTCTATCGCAACAAGGCCAAACACATTCAGGAAGCCTGCCGCAAGATCCTGAGGGATTTTGGCGGTCAAGTGCCCCGCACCATGCCGGAGCTGCTCACCCTACCCGGTGTAGCGCGTAAGACGGCCAATGTGGTGCTGGCCCACGCTTTTGGCGTCAATGCCGGGGTTACTGTCGATACCCATGTCAAGCGCCTCAGCCGCCGCCTCGGCCTTACCGAGCACGAGGATCCCGTGCGCATCGAAAAGGATCTGATGCAGTTGTTGCCACAAGCGGATTGGGAAAATTGGTCCATTCGCCTGATCGACCATGGGCGGGCCATTTGCACCGCCCGCAAACCCCTCTGCGAGCAGTGTTTTTTGGCCGACCTTTGCCCCAGCGCCCCTCTCTCGGACGGGAAGACGGACAAAGAAGCAGCGACAGCCGTCCAGACCTGAGCGCCTGGCAGCAGGGATCCGGTTTTTGGGCTTCCCCTCGCCCTAGAATAGGCTGCATGGACGATCAACCGACTAGAGTGACACCTGTTTTGGTTATTGCCGGGCTGACGGGATCCGGGAAAACCCTGGCCATCCAGCAACTGGAACAACTGGGCTACACCGGCCTGGAAGGGATCCCGCCTGGCCAGGTGATCCCTTTGGTGGAGGCGATGCGGCCCCACCACACTGCTTTGGCCCTCAGTTTGAATCTCCACGCCCAGGAGTACCGGGATCAGGTTCCCACCCTGGCTGCCTGGGTGCAATCGCAAGGGATCCCTTTTCTCTTTCTGGAGGCTCGCCCCCTGGTATTGCTCAACCGTCTCAGCGCCCACCGCCGCCCCCACCCCCACCACCCTGGCGGTGGCCTGTTGGAAGCCATTGAGCAGGAAGTGCGCGATCTGGCTCCGCTGCGAGAGCGCTGCACCCACTGGTTGGATACCTCCGACCTCAATGCCCAGCAACTGCGGCAGCAATTGCAAGCTCTGGCCCACGGGATCCCGCAGCCGCTCAACCTGCGGCTGGTCAGCTTCGGCTTCAAGTACGGCGCCCCCCCCGATGCCAACTTGCTCTTCGATGTGCGCTTTTTGCCCAACCCCTTCTTTCAGCCCCACCTGCGCCACCTGACCGGCCAGGATCCGCCCCTGCAGGAGTTCCTGTTTGCCGATCCGGTTACCCAATCCACCTACCAGCACATCGTTTCCCTGATCCAGGCCTTTTGGCCCCACTACCGGGCAGAACGTCGCCCCCACCTAAGTGTGGCCATCGGCTGTACCGGCGGCCAACACCGCTCGGTGGCCCTGGTGGAGCGCCTGGCGCAAGATTTGCGACCTTGGACCGTCCCTGCTGGCAACCCTGCCCTGCCTGCCCTGAACATCCAGGTGCAGCACCGCCATTTGCTGGATTCGCAGCGGGAGCTGGAGGCCCGCTTCGGAGCGCCACCCCCTGACGCTGGCGTAGAACAGCAACAGGTTAGGATCCCTTTGGCCGGCGTTTCTGTACCTCCCCATGGCTAAGCCCAGCAACAAGTCCCTCACTTGGGGTATGCGCCGCCGCAAGACTGCTTGGCCGGGCAGTGGCTGGAAATGGCTCTTTCCCGGTCTGGCCGTTAAGCGCTGGCTCACCCTGGCCGTAGGGGGTGTGCTGCTGATGGTGCTGGGCATCGCCATCTGGACGGAATTGACCCCCATCTTTCGCCTGAAGCGGCTGATCGACATCACCCTGCGCCTGATCACCACCTGGATCCCCAACAACATCAGCGGCCCCTTGGTAACTGGGATCGGCCTGGTGATGGTGGTGCTGGGCTTTCGCAGCGCCATGCGCTCCATCGAAGATGTGCTGATCCCAGAGGGGGATGAGGCGCTGGTGGATAAGCTGCTGTCGCGGCGGCGCCTCAGCCGTGGCCCCCGCATCGTGGTGCTGGGGGGCGGCACCGGCCTCTCCAACCTGCTGCGGGGCCTGAAGCGCTACAGCTCTAACATTACCGCCATCGTCACCGTGGCCGATGACGGGGGATCCTCAGGGCGCCTGCGACGGGAGATCGGCGTGTTGCCCCCCGGCGACATCCGCAACTGCCTCACCGCCTTGGCCAACGAAGAAAAGTTGCTCACGGAGCTGTTCCAGTACCGCTTCCAGGCGGGGGAGGGGCTGAGCGGGCACAGCTTCGGCAACCTCTTCATCACCGCCCTCACCGCCGTAACCGGGGGCGACCTGATCCGGGCCATCACCGCCACCTCGCAAGTCTTGGCCATTCAGGGACGGGTGCTGCCGGCCACGCTGGCGGATGTCACCCTCTGGGCGGAGTTGAGCGATGGCCGCCGCGTGGTGGGGGAGTCCAACATCGCCAAAGCCGGAGGACGCATCTATCGGATTGGCTGTGATCCCCCCAACCCGCCGGCCCTGCCGGAAGTCATCGAGGCCATTGAGGCGGCAGAGTTTGTGGTGCTGGGGCCGGGCAGCCTCTACACCAGCATTATTCCTAACCTGTTGGTACCGGAAATTGTGGAAGCTCTGGCCAAAAATATGGCGCCCCACATCTACGTGTGCAACATCATGACCGAGCCGGGGGAAACCGACGGCTATACCGTTGGGGATCACGTCATGGCTTTGGATCGGGTGGCGGGCGTGCGCCTATTTGACGGCGTGCTGGTGCAGCGGGAGCCGCCTTCCCCACGGGCTCTGGAGCATTACCGCCGCAGCGGCTCCGAGTTTGTGATGTTGGATCCTGACAAACTGGCCTACCTGGGCTGCCGCGCCGTTTTGGCCAACGTCATGCAAGAAGATCCGCAGACCGGCTTGGTGCGCCACAACCCCGAGCGCTTGGCGGCAATGCTGATGCGCTGGTTCGACAGGCACCGATAGGACACTCCGGAGAAGCATCAGCGCTGGCGGGAATAAGGTCGGGGATAGGGGCGGCGCATCTGGCGAGCCAAGTACACCTGAAAGGTTTGTGCCACCACGCCCGCCCGCTGTAGCGGGATCTCTGCCACCGGTTCAATTTGTTCAAAATGGTTGCCGTAGGTGGCCGCGATCCCCGCCCTTGGCTGAAACAGCTTGGAGGTAACCAACAGCCCATTTTTTCCCAGCCAATCTTCAGGTTGCGACCAAAAGGCAAAGCCGCGCAGATCTTCATCCAGGCAGGTGAGGGGCTTATCCGTCAGCGGCGCCAAGGCCATGCCGATCTGGCCGCCCAAAAAGTAGGCGTTGGTGAAAATGAAATCCGCCTCGGCAAGAGCCTGGGCCAAGCGGGGATCCGTCTGCAACTGCCGCCGCAACTGTTCAATTGCAATCAACTGAGTCGAGGGATCCCGTTCCACCGGCCACAGGCCCAGCCCACCGGGAGCCTGGAGAAGGCCGTAGCGCACATGGGCCAGCCCCACCCCCACCAACAGGCCCACCGCCACCGCCGTTCCCGCCAAGAGCCGCTTCGCTCCTGGCCACCTTTCCCAACGGGATCCCAAAAGTAAGCTCAGCACCCAAAACCCCGGCATGGGCCAGGTGGGCAAAATGGGCCGATAGCCCCCCATCAAGGTAAAAGCCAGCACCAGCGGCAGCCCACAGGCCAGGATTAGAAGATGCTTCAGCTCCTGATCCGTGAGGCGTCTTCCCTGAAAAAGCGCCAGCCCCACCCGCCCACCCTCAGCCAAGCTCAGCCCCAGCAAAGGGATCCCCAAGGTCGGGAAAAGATAAAAAAGTTCCTCCAGCACCGTCAGCCCCAGCTCTTGCAGTTGATACCCTGCCTCCGGCACCGCTCGCCCCCCCTGGAAGCGAAAGGAGACCCAATCCTGCTGGGCGTTCCAGATCAGCACCGGGCTGAAGGCCGCCAAGAACCCCAGCACTGCCAAGAGCGCCCATCCCGACCTGAGGGCGCAGCGGTGGGCCGGGCTGAGCAGACAAAAGAGCACCAGGCCAAACCCCAACGCCAGGCCGTGGTATTTGCCCAGGCAGGCCAGCCCCATCAATAGCCCCATCAGCGCCAGCCGCGGCCCCGGTCGGTAGCGAGCTGCCCCATAGGCCCCCAATTTCCCCTCTGCCAAGGGAGCCGGAAAAAACTCCCGGGCAGCCACCCACAGGGTTGCCGCCGTAAAAAACATCAGCGGGCTATCCGGCAGGGTCAGCACCCCAAACCCAATCCAGAAAATGGGCGCGATGCTGATGGTTGCCAGGGTGATCAGCCCCGCCTGCAGCGAAAAAAGCCGCGCCGCCGTGAGGTAAAGCAACAGGGAAGAGCCAGTGTAGGCCAGCAGGGATCCCAGTCGAATCGAAAAAGCCGACACCTGCCCCGTCAAAACAGGCCCCAAGCCCGTTGTCCAGGCCACCAGCGGCGGATGGTCAAAATAGCTCCAGTCCAGATGGCGAGTGTAGAGGTAGTAGTAGGCCTCGTCAAAGCCCGGCGGCAACAGAGCAGCCACCCAGCAGCGCAGAAGCAGGCCCAACCCCAAAATCCACAGAGCAGCTTTCGGCACCACAGGGGATCCCTTTAAGCGCGTGGACAGGTGTTATTGTCTCAGCTTTGGCCGGGCTTGTCCCCAAAAACCCAAGTGGGGGCTCAGAATAGGCTAAGCCTAAGACGTTGCCTCCGGCAGCCTTACCGGACACCCCAAAAGCTGGCCCAATTGCTCCGCCTCCGCCCTTGCCTTGCCATTGTCATAACCGAAACTGAGATGCAACAAAGGCTCTCCCGATGCCAGCTCCACCTTCACCGAAAAATAACTATCGCCATCGGAATCTGTTGACCTCTCAACTACAACTTGCTGAACATCTCTGAAGGAATAAGTTTTCCGCCCCCTTACACCAAAGGGAGTGAGGTACTCCACCAGGATCTGGTTGAGGGAGCGGTCAAAGGTCAGCCGACGCCTCTTCCTACTTAAAGCGAGTATTAGCGATAGAACCCCCACTCCTGCTGGAGCCAGAGCAGCGACACCCAAGAAATCCTCTAAGACAAAACCATCGCCATCGCCGGCCACCAAGAGCTGGCTCTCTGCACTCATCCGAAACGATTGGATCTTGGTTGCCAGTTGCCGAGCCTTGCTCTCGCTCGCGGTTGACCAAGCTTTTGTTTCTCCTGCAGGAGTTATGAGAGTGACGTAGTAAGCTTTATAGGTTATCTCGTCTCCCTCAGAATTCCTTAGAGTTTGAATTTCAGTTTTGGTTCCGGCTCCCCTTACGTCATAATAAAACTCGATCTGTTTTGGTAAAGGCAGCAGTGGCTGGAAGACCACTTCACAGTTGACCGTATCCTGATCAAGCCGATAGCACGTGAAGCGCCGATCCCCCTGAGAAAGCCCAATAGGTATGATAATTGGGGACGAAAAAAGCAATATTATAAAGGCAGCACCGACAGCCCCAGAAACTACAGGCTCTAGATAAACACGCTTGCCGGGAATTTGCTCCACGCATCTCATAGAACTCAGCTCCGTTGACCCTTTTGTGGTTGCCCTCATTATTGCTTGTCAATGTAGCATCTGTCAGTATTTGAGAATACGAAGCTGTTCGGATATCAGCAGAATCACTTATGTTAGCCTATTCAAATCCAATGGCAATGAAATGGTCTATCACATCGATCTCCAACTCACCTCTTCCAAAAAGGGAGCGACTGAGGAGTGTCTTAATCTGGTTTGAAATAACTACACTCTCAAAAGCTGTGAGGTGGCGTTGTTGCCACGCAGCGCTGACATAGCAGTAGGATGGACGCCAAACTAGCGGTGGTGTCTGGTAGGGGTTGTGGTGGAAGTCAGATCTAGGGCTGGGCTACGGCGAGCTGAGCCCAAAAAACCGGAGACAGAGCAGAAGGGCCGGCAACTTGCCCACCGATACAGAAGAGGTGCTTGGCCCCCTTCACTGCCAAGCTCCAGGCGGTGGAGAACAACGTTGGGTTGGCTCCTGGGGGAACGGATCCCGACAGCTCGCCAGCTCGACTTCCGCGCCGGCATGACCGGCTTGGCTTTAATCATTGCCCTATTCCTGACAGGAGCACGTCTGGTTTATTTGCAACATCAACAGGCGCCCCTGTTGCAGCAGCGAGCTGAGGCCCAGCAGCGGGCTCAGTTGAGACCCTTCATCCCTCGTCGCTCGATTGTGGATCGCCGCTCCCTTGCCCAGCAGCAGGCAGAATTGCTGGCCGTGGATCGCCCTGTCTATACCCTCTGGGCCCATCCTCGCCTCTTCGGCAGCACCCCCGAGGACATTGCCGCTGCCCTTGCTCCCCTGTTGCGGCGGCCGGTGGAACAATTAACGCGACAACTGTCGGCCAATCATGCAGTGCGGGTGGAGCGTTGGGTATTGCAGGAAGTGGCCGATCAAATTCAGGCTCTGCATCTGGATGGCCTAGAGCTGGTGAGCGAGCGGCAACGCATCTACCCTCAAAAAGAGATGGTTGCCGAGGTAGTAGGCTATGTGGATCTGGATCATCAGGGCCAGGCGGGAGTGGAATATTCTCAACAGGAGCTGCTGGAGCGTACTGTGCAACCTGTCACTATTCCTCGCGATGGCTACGGACGACTGCTGGCTGCCGAGGTGCCGGAAGGGCTGCTGCAATCCCGCGAGATGGTGCTGCAGCTCACCCTGGATATGCGCCTGCAAAGGGCTGCCCGCGCCGCCCTGAAAGCTCAACTGCAACGGTTTCGAGCGCTGCGGGGCACGGTGATCGTCCTCCAGCCCCACACGGGGGAGATCTTGGCTCTGGTGGCCGAACCTACCTACGACCCCAACCGCTACTTCGAGTATGACCCCGGCCTTTTTCGCAACTGGGCTGTAACGGATTTGTATGAGCCGGGATCCACCTTCAAGCCCATCAACATCGCCATTGGACTGGATGCCGGCGCCTTTAGAGCCGATGAACGGGTGTATGACGAAGGACGGATCCTGATCGGTCAGTGGCCCATCCAAAACTACGACTACCACCAGCGGGGAGGCCATGGCTGGATGAGCGTCACCGATATCCTGCGCCAGTCCAGCAACGTGGGCATGGTGCATCTGATGCGCAAACTGGATCCCCGCCAGTACTACAATGCCTTGGTACGGTTGGGATTGAATGAGCGCAGTGGTGTGGATCTGCCCTTTGAGCCGGCCAGCCGTTTGAAGCCGCTGCGGCAATTCGTAACCGTGCCGGTGGAGCGAGCCACCGTTGCGTTTGGCCAGGGGCTGGCCCTCACCCCCCTGCAGTTGGCCACTTTGCATTGCATCATCGCCAACGGCGGGCTGAAAGTGCAGCCCCATGTGGTGCGCGGTCTGGTGGAAAAGGATACAGACACCTTGGTTTGGGGATCCCCGCAACCCCAGCCGGTGCGGGTGCTGTCGGAGCAGGCCACCCTGGCGGTGCGCATCCAGATGCGGGACGTGGTGGATTTTGGCACCGGGCAATCGGCCAAGATCGAGGGGTATGAGATCGGCGGCAAAACAGGTACCGCCCAGAAAGCAGGGCCGCGGGGGGGCTATCTGCCCGGCAAACGCATCACCAGTTTTGTGGGCTACTTCCCGGCCCTTCGCCCCAATTACGTGATCCTGGCAGTGCTCGACGAGCCCCAGGGGGAAGATGCTTTCGGCTCGACGACGGCGGCTCCCGTGGTTCGCTCGGTCATTGAGGAGATCATCACCCTAGAAGGGATCCGCCCCAATTCTACCGAGCGTGGCTACAGCAACTGAAAGCGGGGGCTAGGATCTTCAATTAAGTTTAACTAGAGCTTTAACTAAATAGCAATGGAACGGATCGTGGCGTCGATCCCTAACTCCCCTCTCCCTGAGGGAGAGGGGCCGGGGGTGGTCGCGTGAGCGGCGCGGAGCGCTTGGGCCTCAGGGAGAGGGGCCGGGGGTGGTCGCGTGAGCGCTTCAGGAGTGTCTGAAATAAACAGACGTTCAAGACTTGTCGCCCCTGGGATCCAGCTTAACCTCCGCACTTTTCCAGCTCAGCTTGGAGTTGAGGTAGAAGTTCCAGAATACAACAATGCCGATCGCAATTAGGTTGGCCAACAGATAATGAATGCCCAAGCGCTCGCTTAGCAAGATCACCAGTGAAGAGTTAAGAAACAAGCCGATCAAGCAGATGACATTAAACTTTACCAGCCGCTTCAGGCGATTCAAGAGACCCGGCTGCAATCGGGTAACATGGCGAAATGTCCACAGATCGTTCCACAGGAAGTTATTGAGAATGGCCACTTCCGAAGCGATCAGCTTACTCGTGATGAGATCCCATCCTAAGTTGTCCGGATCGTGTAACAAATAGAGCAAAACCATGTCCACCACAGTGCCTGACAGGCCGACTGTGCTGAAGCGCAAAAAGGATCCCACCTGTCCTAGCGAGAAGCGCAGGTGGATGAGATGGTGGAGATACTGAAGACAGGTTTGCAGTTGAATTTTGCTCTCGCCGTTTTGGCGCTCCTGAAAGATGTAGCCGACTTCAGCAATGGTTGTCACCCGGCCCCGTGCCAGCACCTCGATCAGCAGTTTGTAACCCTTGGGGCTGAGCGGGATCCCGGCAATAGCCTGGCGTCTGAGGAGGAACAACCCGCTGAGAGGATCCGACACCCGCCTGAAAACCCCTGGCAGCAAAACCAGCCCGATTGCTTGAGCTCCCCGAGAGACGAGGCGCCGGCCCAAGTTCCAGTGGCTCACCCCCCCCGACTCCACGTAGCGGCTGCCCACCACCAAATCTGCCCCTCTCTGCATGAGCGGCCACAGTTTGAGGACGATCTCCGGCGGATGCTGCAGATCCCCATCCATCACCCCCAGCACCTCGCCGCGAGCAGCTTGCCATCCCCGCAATACGGCTGTGGCCAAGCCCCGTTCCCCCTGGCGGCAGATAACTTTGAGTTGGGGAAACTCCTCTTGCAATTCCTGGGCCAACTTGGCGGTGTAATCTGGGCTGTTGTCATCCACCACGATCAGCTCATAGGCTCCGGGTAGAATCGCGTCGAGGTGGGCGCACAACTGGCGAATCAAGCTGCCAATGCTGGAAGCTTCGTTGTAGGTGGGAATGACCAACGAAAGTTGAACAGGGCTGGGGTGGGATAGAGATGGGATCTGAATGGGAACTCCAGAAGCTTTGGGATGGGTAGATGAAGCAGGAGCTACATGGGGCATAAAGACTCTGTCCCGCTGACGCGAACAGGAGGCCATCCAAAAAACAATGGCAGGGGATCCCAACTCTGGGCCGTCTTGACTTGATCCGCAATTAATCCCTTATCCTACCGATGGATCAGCTTCAGGACTAGACCTTTCTCTACCTACCCAGCGATTCGCAAGGGTGCGCTCGGCTGAGAGGAGCCGGTGGGCGGGGGCATCGACATCGGCATTTGTGCCTGGTCAGGCTCCGGCAGCGAGGGGGCAGGGGTGACGCTGGGATAGGGGATGCGCTCGTGGTTGGATTCCCGCCACACCTCTACAAAAGCGTCTGCCACCACCTCCAAATCCTGCAGCGTCAGGCCGCTATCGACCAGTTGGCCATCCTGCCAACGGGCCTGGGCAATTTTGCGGACAACAGCCTTGGCCCGCTCAACCACCTCAGGGCCAAAGCCGTCGCTCAGGGTCATGCTGCGCAGGGCCGCCTCACAAGCATCGGCAAGCATTACCACCCCTGTCTCCTTGCTCTGGGGGATGGGGCCATCGTAGCGGAACAGCTCCTCGGGCACCGACTGATCCCCGGCTTTCATCTGGGCTTGATGGTAAAAGTAAGCAATCAGGATCGTCCCCTGGTGCTCAGGGATAAAAGCTTGGACAGCGGTGGGCAGATTGTATTGCTTGGCTAGGCGCAGCCCATCGCTGACGTGGGCCTTGATGATCTGGGCGCTGCGATAGGGATCGTCCAGTTGCGTATGAGGGTTGAGGCCGCCCATCTGGTTTTCGATGAAGTAGCGGGCCTGCAGCATTTTGCCGATGTCGTGGTAGAGGGTGCCGGTGCGCACCAGCTCCACGTTAAGGTTCAGCTTCTGGGCAGCTCGTTCCGCCAAGGTGGCTACAAACAGGGTGTGCTGGAAGGTGCCGGGGGCTTCTGCCGCCAGCCGTCGCAGCAGGGTGCGGTTGGGGTTGCTCAACTCGATGAGGCGAATGGGGGTGGCCAGGTCGAACAAGCGCTCCAGGTAGGGGCTGGCTCCCAGCGCCACAATGCTCCACCCCAGCGTGATCCCTCCCCCCAAGGCCATCGCCAATAGGTCGATGCCGCCAGTTGTGGTCAAGCTAACAGCCGCATAGGTGAGCATCTGCACCGCCGCCGCCCCTCCTCCCAACAAGGCCAGCTCTTCCCGAGAGCGGGAGCGCCCGGCCAGGGCGCAGGCCACCACACTGCCGGAAAGCAAGGGTGCGAAGGTGAGCAGATTGGCAGAGGAGACCAACGGCAAAAGTAACGCCTGGCCCACCACCACCACCAGGCCCAGCCCTGCCCCGTAAAAACTGCCCAGCAACAGCCCCACCGCCGGCAAGGAGCTGAACTCCAGCTTGAACAAAGTTGCCACAAGCGGAGCAGTCAGGGAAACCATCAGGATCAACACCCGATCCCGGCGGCGCAATCCCGGCTGCAAGCGTTGCTGCAAGGGGACGAAAATGGCCAAGCCCAAGCCCATAACGCCAGCCACCCCCACCAGGCCCCAGACGTTGATCCTGCGCTGGGTAAACCCAAAGTGATCCAAAATCAAAAAGAGCTCGGGGGTGATGATCTGATCTGCTCGCACAATCACCTGGTTTTCCGCAACCGAGATCAGGACGGGCTCAACTTTTTCCAGCTCGGCGCGAATGCGCTGCTCGGTGCGCTGCGGATCCACCTCCAGATTGGGGATCAGCACCTGCTGCAGCCACTGATAGACCAGCCCCTGCAGCTCCTGCCGCTGGGCGGCACTGCCTGGAAAGGCCAGCTCGTCCAGTTGGGCTTGGATCCCTTCAGCGCGCACCTCGCGGGGCAGGCCATCCACAATGCCTATCTTCTGCAGGCGCTCCAAGACCCGCCGGCTCAGTCCCTGGAGCTGCTTCCACTCAGTCTCTGTTAAGTTGAGAACCGTGGCCGGGACAGGGAGGGTGAGCTGCTCCAGAGCCGCCAGAGCCCCTTGGTAGCGCTGTTGTGCCGCTTCCACCTGGGCAATTAACTGGGTATAGGGATCCGTGGCCGCCGTCTGAGTGGCCGCCCCATCCAACCAGGCCCGCTGCCAAACCTCGACCAGCTCTTGCCGGGCCCGCTGCTCTGGAAAAAGCGGCTCCAGACGTCCAGCAACCTCTTCCGACAGAGATTGAGTGGCTGCACGGGTGCGGATGGCCTCTTGTCGGACACGAGCCTGAAGGAGTTCCCACTCTTCTGGGGAAAGCTGGCGCAGGTAGATCTGCGTTGGCAGAGATAGCAACTGGACAGAAACATAGGGCAGAGAACCTGCCTCTTGTCGGATGGCCTCCACCGCTGCCAGGAGAGCCTCCAGATTTTGCCGCATGCTCTCGTTGGCGGTGCTGTTGATTTTGAGGGCTTGCACCACGCGCCGTCGCGCCTCGGCCTGCCGGGCCTGGGTAGCCTCCACATCTTCGATCTCTGCCGCAGCAGGAGCGAGGAAGGTTTGCGGGGAGCGGCTGCCGACGGTCAGTTGCGGCTCGTTGTAGTAGCGGATCCCGTGAACAGCAGTGAGGGAGAGAAGCGCTAGGGCATAGCCGGCAACCCGCTCCGGCAGGGGGGGCCTGCTCTTGCGAGGAGAGGCTGCCTGGCGTCGCCGAGTCCAGTGTTCCACGATGGGGCTGAGCAGGTTTTTCATGCGATTTGCCTGGCAGCGTCTTTCTCTTTTCTATCCCCTTTTGCCCCCCTAGCCCAGGAGATAGCCTAGTCGCCAATGGTAATCTGCCCGATCATGCCCGCTTCGGCGTGGCCGGGAATGGTACAGGCCAAAGAATAAACTCCAGATTTCAGGGGAATAAACTGCCACTCCACTGCCGCACCTGGCTTCAGCTCCAGTTCTCGGATCTGGCCCTTGATTTCCACACCGGCCACTTCCAACTTGCGAGTCCAAACGGCATCGGCAAAATCTTTGGCGCTGAAATAGTGCTTCAACTGGCTGGGGTTGCTCAAGTGCAAACGGTAGAGGTTGCCGTTGCGAAAAAAGAGCTCCTTGGGCACAAACACCAACTGGTTATCGGCAGTACCTAACTCGACAGCTTTGTCCTGGGGCGTTTGCCGCGACAGATCCCGCGCCCAGGCCGGATGCGGGATCCCGCCGATCGACATCCCCAGACAGAGGCTCAATATCAGGAGATAACGCAACCCACGCAACATAACCCCAACATGGAAACTCGGCCTGAAAACCCAAGATAGCAGCTCAAGCGGGAGTGAAGAGATCTGCGCCTTGGCAGAGCTGCACCGTCGGGACTGGCCCGCCCACTTCCAGTCGTTCCATCGCCACAGCGGCAACGTAGCCCTCGGCAACCCGTAGGGGCAGGGTCAGCCAGCAGGGATCCCCGGCCCCGGCCCTGGCTCCGGCCAGCCCCACGCCCATGGCTTTCAGGAGAGCTTCTTTCTGCGTCCACAGCTCCAGGAAAACCCTCTCCCGCTCTGCCGGTGGACAGGCCAACAGACGAGCCTGCTCGGCGGCGGAAAAATAGCGTCGGGCAATGCGTTGCCAGCGGGGCACGGGTCGGATCCGCTCCAAGTCCACGCCAATTCGACGCTGCAACGTCAAGCCAACCAGGATCCACTCGTGGGAGTGGCTGAGGTTGAACTGCAGCGGTAGGGGTGGATCCGGCCAATAGGGCTTGCCGGTGGAGCTGTGGTCGAGGGGGATCGCCCGGGGCGGAATGCCGCTGTAGCGGCTGAGCAAGCTGCGCAACCCAAGACGACCGGCCAGAAAGCGGCACCGATCCGCCGGCAGTTGTAAACGCTCTGCCCGCCGGCATTCCCCAGGAGAAAGCATGTCGAGCTGGGGAAGCAACTGCTCCAACGGGGGTACGCTCCACAGCCAAAGGTGCGCCTCCCACTTCCCCGGTAACGGCTGCAGGGATCCCGCCGGGGAAGCTGCTCTCTCGTTGCAGTTGGGTATGGACAGTCCTAGAGAATAAGGATGCGGTAACATGACCTTGAATTGGTGGGGTTGGCAACACCACCTAGACAGTACACCCCTTCCTGCAGGCGCCCGCGAGGCTCGGCCCGACCTGATGTCCTCTTTCCACTATCCACCCCGCCCAGACCGTGTCCGCGCCGCTCGTCAGCAGGCCATTCGCCAGGGGATCCTCTGGCTGTTGTTGGGATTCACGGCTGTGTTGGCGGGCTCTGCCGGTGCCTTCTTGGCTGTGATGTTGCCCCGTCCGGTGATCCCCACTTCCCTCACTCCCGGCGAACAAGAAGCCTTCCGTCCGGATGCTTTGCGGGCTGCCGCTCTGGATCGCTCCTTGCACATTCTCATCCTCGGCACCGACAACCCGGATCCCACCCTGCCCTTGTCCACAGAACGGGAGCGTCTCAACACCCGCACCGACACCATCCTCTTGGCCCGTTTTGATCCACAGGCGCAGCGGATCACTGTCCTATCCATCCCTCGCGATACCCGCGTGCGCTTGCCTGGCTTTGGTGTAACCAAGATCAATGCGGCCAACTTGGCAGGGGGCCCGGCGCTGGTGGCCCAGGTGGTCAGCACCTTGCTGGGCGGGATCCCGATTGACCGCTATGTTCGCCTCAATACCGAGGCCCTGGAAGCTTTGATTGACGCAGTGGGGGGTGTGGAGGTCTATGTGCCGGAGCCCATGCACTATGTGGATCACACGCAGCAGTTGTTTATTAACCTAGAGCCTGGCTGGCACCGCCTCAACGGCGAACAAGCCCATCACTTTGCCCGCTTCCGCCGCGACCACCTGGGCTTGGGAGATATCGGTCGGGTACAACGGCAACAGGAGCTGCTGCGGGCCCTGAGCCGGGAACTGCTCTCCCCTGCCGTCTGGCCGCGCATCCCGAAGGTTTTGCAGGTCGTCCGCACCCACCTGGAGACCAACCTCACCTGGGAAGAGGTTCTGAGCTTGGCCAAGTTCGTCCTCACCTCTGGGGACGATCGCATCGACCTGGTGCTGTTGCCGGGCCGCTTCAGCCAGCCGGGAGAGTTTGCCACCAGCTACTGGCTGCCAGATTTGGCCGGGATCCGCCGCCTGGCCGTGACCCACTTTGGCCTGGAGGCGGAAGTAGCTCCCATCTCGCCGCACCGCCTGCGCATAGCTGTGCAAAATGCTACCGGAAAGCCGGGGATGGCCCGCCGCATGGTGCAAGAACTGGTTCGACAGGGCTATACCCAGGTTTTTGCCGTCGAAGACAGCCCCCAGGTGTTGCCGCAAACGGAGATCCTCGCCCAAAGCGGGGATCGGGAAGGAGCCAAGCAGGTTCGCGCTGCCCTTGGCCTGGGAGAGCTGCGGGTGGAATCCACCGGCGTTCTCAACTCCGACATCACCATTCGCGTTGGGCAAGATTGGGCCCACCAGCTTACCCTTGATATCGACCAGGCGCAGAGTCCGGCCAGAGGGGCTCAGCTCTAGAGCCGGTTCGGTTGCGGGTGCGGATTTCTGGAAAAAGTTCAGCTTGTCGGGGCCTTTGCTACCTCTGTAGATTGGCACTGAGCTTGTTGAAGTGCCGAGCCATCTATGACTGTGCTGGAACAGGGATCCATCACCATCCACACCGAGAACATTTTCCCCATCATCAAGCAGTCTCTCTATTCGGATCGGGAGATTTTTTTGCGGGAGCTGATCGCCAATGCTGCCGATGCCATTGCCAAGCTCAAGATGGCCAAACTGGCCGGCGAAGTGGCGGATCCCCCGGAGCCGGAGATCGTGATCGCGCTCAACAAAGAGGCCAAGACCCTCTCGGTCAGCGACACCGGCATTGGTATGACTGCCGAAGAGGTAAAAAAGTACATCAACCAGGTGGCCTTTTCCAGCGCTGAGGAGTTTATTCAAAAGTACAAAGGCAAAGACGCAGAACAGGCGATCATTGGCCACTTTGGCCTGGGATTCTATTCCTCTTTTATGGTGGCGCAGCGGGTGGAGATCGACACCCTTTCCTATCAGCCCGGCAGCACGCCTGTGCAGTGGTCTTGCGACGGCAGCCCAACTTTTACCCTTTCCGATTCGCAGCGCTCCGCCATCGGCACCACCGTCACCCTTTACCTCAGCCCGGATAGCGAGGAGTATCTGGAGCCAAGCCGCATCCGCGAATTGGTGCGCAAATACTGCGACTTCATTCCCGTCCCTATTAAACTCAACGGAGAAGTCATCAATCGCCAGAAGCCCCTCTGGAAGATTCCTCCCTCTGAGCTCAAGGATGAGGATTACCTAGAGTTTTACCGCTACCTCTATCCCTTCCAAGAGGATCCCCACTTCTGGGTACACATCAACACGGATTATCCCTTCATCGTGCAAGGGATCCTCTACTTCCCCAAGTTGCGCCCGGATATCGATCCCACCAAGGGCCAGGTCAAGCTATTTTGCAACCAGGTTTTTGTCCAGGATAACTGCGAAGAAGTCATTCCCAAATTCCTCCTGCCTCTGCGCGGTGCCATCGACAGCCCGGATATTCCCCTCAACGTCTCCCGCAGCTTCCTGCAAAATGATCGCACCGTCAGGCGCATCGGGGATCACATCGCCAAAAAGGTGGCGGATCGCCTCAACGAGCTTTACAAAGAAGACTATGAAAAATATGTCAAGGTCTGGCCCGATATCAGCCTCTTCATGAAGTTTGGGGCGATGAACAACGACAAGTTCTTCGCCCAGATTAAAGACATTCTCATCTTCCGAGTGGCCGGATCCCCTGCCGATAAACCGGAGTACGTGACCCTCAAAGCATACCTGGAGCGCACGCGGGAAAAGCAAAACAAGCGGGTTTACTACGCCACCGACGAAGCAGCCCAGAGCGCCTACATCGACCTGCACCGCTCCCAGGGCCTGGAGGTCATCATGCTGGATAGCTGGATCGACAGCCATTTCAGCAGCTTCCTGGAGCGGGAGTATCGGGAAGAAGGGATCCAATTTAAGCGGGTGGATTCCGAGCTGGACGAGACGCTGATCCAGAAAGACAAAGCTGCCGATCTCGTCGATCCCATCACACAAAAAACCCGCAGCGAAAAGCTGGTGGATCTGTTCCGTCAGGCTTTGGGCAAAGAGAAGCTGCAGATCAAAGCCGAGGCCCTCAAGTCTGAGTCGGTTCCGGCCATGATCCTGCTGCCGGAGGCGCTGCGGCGCCTGCAGGAGCTCAATGCCATCCTGCAACAAAAGCCCATAGAGTTTCTGGAAGAACACACCCTGGTGCTCAACACCGCCCACCCCTTGATCCAAAACCTGCAGGCTCTGGCCGAGGAGGGGCGGGATCCAGAGCTGGTCAACCTTATCTGCAACCACATCTACGATCTGGCGCTGATTACCCAGAAAAGCTTTGACCCCGCAGCCGCACGGGCCTTTGTGCAGCGTTCCAATGAGGTGCTCACCCGTCTAACCCGCCGTCAGTAGGCGGCACTCTCCAAAGTTACCCCCGGCTGCAGCGCCTCTGCTCCACCGGGCAGAGAGGGACGGGAGGCCGCTCCATTGTTGCCAGCCCTGTCACTCCCTTGCAACAGGGGAGCCACTTGGCGCATCAGGGTGGCCATCTCCAAGGCACTCATGGCGTATTCCCAGCCTTTGTTGTTCTTGATCCCGGCCCGCTCCAGCGCCTGCTGCAGAGTATCGGCGGTGAGGATCCCGAAAATGACTGGCACGCCGGTGCGAAAACTCGCTGCCGCGATCCCCTTGGCCACCTCTGCCGCCACATAGTCGAAGTGAGGGGTTTGGCCGCGAATTACTGCCCCCAGGCAGATGATGGCATCGTAGCGGCGGGACTGGGCCAGTTGGTGGGCTACCACAGGCACCTCAAAGCTGCCCGGCACCCAGTAGTAGTCCACCTGCTTGCTCTCCGGGCCGACATCCACACCATGCCGCTTCAGCCCGTCCTGGCACCCCTCCAACAATTTGCCGGCAATCAAGTCGTTAAACCGACTGATAACAATCGCCAGACGCAGATCCGCCGTCTGAACAAAGTTGCCCTCGTAAACTGCCATCTACACTGCTCCAGACCTGAAAGACAAGCGGGTCGACCAACACGGCAAAACCGCGCTTTCCCATCCTAGTTCACTCCCCTACCTCAAGCTCCGTCAAAGGACGGGGGACAGGGGTTTGCCTTTCCCCGGGGAGATCTCGCCAAAACGCATAGATCAGGGCTTATGATTTAGTAGTGAACCTTTAGTTTTTCCTAATTGTCCATGAAGGCCATTACCTTGCACCAACTGCAAATCTTCGAGGTTGCTGCTCGTCACCTGAGCTTTACCCGGGCTGCCGAAGAGCTTTACCTGACCCAGCCCACGATTTCCATGCAGATCAAGCAATTGAGCAAAGCCGTGGGGTTGCCGCTGTTTGAGCAGGTGGGCAAGCGGCTGTATCTCACCGAAGCGGGGCAAGCTTTACACCAAACCTGCGACAAAATTTTCGAACAATTGAATCAATTCGAGATGACCCTTGCCGACCTGAAGGGGTTAAAACAGGGACGGCTGAGCATTGGGGTGGTCACCACCGCCAAATACTTTATTCCTCGTCTTCTGGGGCCATTCTGTCAGCAGTATCCCGGTATCGACGTCGCCCTTAAAGTAATCAACCGCCAGCAGGTTTTGGAGCGGCTCGGCCACAACATGGACGATCTCTACGTGATGGGGATGCCGCCGGAAGATTTGGATGTGGTGGCGCAACCTTTTCTGGAAAACTCTTTGGTGGTTATGGCCCCCATTCATCATCCGCTGGTGGGCCAAAAGCGGATCCCTCTGGCGCGCATTGCCCAAGAACCCTTCTTGGCCCGCGAACCCGGATCTGGAACGCGCATGGCGGTGGAGCGGCTTTTTGACAAACACAACTTGAAGTTAAATATTCGCATGGAGATAGGCAGCAGCGAAGCCATTCGCCAAGGCATTGTTGGTGGACTGGGCATTTCGGTTTTGTCTCAGCATGTGTTGGCTTTGGGGGGATGGCAACATCATCTGGCTATTTTAGATGTGGAAGAGTTCCCCATTCGGGGGTTTTGGTATTTGGTCTATTTGCGCTCCAAGCGCCTTTCGGTGGTGGCCAAAGCTTTTGCCGACTTTCTGCTTTCACAAGTTTCTCAAATGGATTTGGACTTTGTGGCTAAAGATCAGCACAAACCCAATTCCAATCCCAGTCTGGATCCGCTTTCTGGCAAAGAGGCCGAACCATAGCCGAAACCTCTTGTTGCAACTCCGGAACGCCTTCAAGGTCACGGGTAAAAAATACTCGCAAAAAGGCCAGGTAAGCCCGCGCCCACTGGTCCTCGGGATCCAGCTCGACAATTTGTTGAAAATGCCGCTGGGCTGCTTGTGGCTGCAGCAGCACTGCCAACATGAGGCCCAGTTGGTAGTGGCTTTGGATTTGCCGGTTCACTCGACCCTGGGCAGCGGCCTGTTGCCATTGCCCCTCTAGCAATTGGCGTGTCAGGGTGCGATCGGGATCCGTCAGAAAAGTCGGGTATTGCAGGGTTGTCCAGGCATTGAGGTAAAGGGAGAGAGTTTGCAGATCCCCAGCAGCAGCAGCTCTGGCCGCCTCTTGGAGAGGAAACAAGGGATCCATCAAAAAAAGGGATCCCTCCTTTTGGAAGCTGAACAGGAATCCTCTCCAGGGCTGGTGGAGGGCATGGCGGATCCCATTGGGCAACTGCCAATCCAGGTGGAGAAAGCTCCCCTTCGAGAAGTCGGCTGTGGGCAGCGTCAGGATCTCTTCCACCAGCCAGACACCCGTTGAGCTGAGCTGCAGGCGGTTCTGCCCCACCACCCAGGCGCGCTCGGCCAACACCTGCCCTTGGGAATCTTCCAGCCACGCCCAGGCCAGGGTTTGGGCCAACTCCTGAGCCGGGCCTTGCCAGCGCAGCCGCCAGGCCGGGATCCCCAGCTCCGACAGCGCCTCAACCTCCACCAACTCCACCTCCCCAGCTTCAAGAGGCGACTCCTGCACCGTCACCCGTGGCCGGCGGGGAAAATAAGTCTGCAGCCGACCCACGCTGGGCAACTCTACCCCAGGTTCTTGTCGCCAGTCCGGGCTGCTGCGCAGGTGCTGCCGGATCTGCTCCTTGGCCGGGCCGTAGGGGCCGACAATTCCCTGTTCCCCCGCAGCATCTACAAACCCGTCCAGCAAGGATAGCTCCAGTTCCGGCCAGGGGGTTTGCCCGGCAGCGCGGAACGTGACCGGCCAGCGCTGGAGAGCCGCCAAGTAAGTCAGCGTTTCCGAAGAAATGAGCTCGGTGTTGGGAAGAACGCCCAAGGTGGTGGTTAAACCCGGCTGGAGCAACGTCTCAATCCACTGGGTCAGCTCCTGGGCGGGGCGCTGCCCCTGCCACTGCATCGGGATCCCCCTCCAGAGAGGGGCCACGCCTGGGGTGAGGGGCCGACCCAAGCTGGCCAAGGCCAAGCAGCCCAGAACCAGCCCCGCGCAGGCTCCCCTTTGCAAAGCCCACCCGCCCCAGCCCTCCCCCAGCCACCGATAAGCTTTTTGCATCCCACCTGCCGACAACACCGCCAAAAGGGGCAACAGGGGTAGGGTAAAGCGCACATCTTTAATATCCACCACGGTGTAGAGAAGATAGCCCGAACTGTAGGCGGCCCACAGGACTGCCTCTCGCCGGTCCAGGGATCCCAGCAGCGTCAGCAGCGGCAAGGGGCACAAAAAAGGGCTCATCTGCAGGGGCAACCAGCGCAAGTAGGCAGTCCACCAACACAGGGATCCAGCCCCACAGGTGACGTAGTAGTGGGCAGTACTGGCATAGCCCCACCCATTGCTGAGCACAAACAGCCAGTTGGCTCCGTACCAAGGCCAACACAGCAGCAGCGTCACAGCCAGGCCCAACCCCATCTGGGCCACAGGGATCCCTTTTTGCCACCCCACCGCTTTTCTGCTGCGCCAGAAAGCCTGACCTGCAGCCCCCACCAGAGGCAGCAGCAAAAACAGCACCCCTGTCCACTTGGTCAGCAGCACCGCCGCCACCCCCGCCCCCACCCCCGCCGCCCCCCGCCAGGACGGCTCCTCCGCATAGGCCCACAGCGCGCAAAAAGCCAGCGTCACCGCCACCACCAGCGGCAGCTCCAGCATGTAAACATGAGCCAAAGCCGTGATCCCCGGATAAAGGAGTACCAGCGCCGCCGCCAGCCAGCCCACTTCCCAAGAGCGATAGACCCGCCGCCCCAGCCGCTGGGTTGCCAGGATCAGAACCCCCAGCAACACCCAATTGAGCAATTGCCCGTCAGCACGGCCGAACGGATGCAGAGCTGCCAACGGGATCCCCAGCCAGTAGGCCAAAGGCGGGTAGCGCTGGTTAAGGTGGAGCAACTGCTGCCACCAGATCTTTTCCCAGCGAAACCGCCCCAGGTGAAGCCCAAACGCCTGCGCCTGCAGCAGATGCTGCGCCTCATCCCAGGCCGGCGGCAAGGGATCCGTCCAATTCCAAATCACCAGCAGCAGCAGCGCCGCCATCCCCAGCCCGGCCCAGGCCTTGAAAAAAGGGATCCCCAACCGCCCTCTTTCCCCCGCTAGCCGGCTGGATGCCCTCTCCATCGCCACCTCACCTTAGCCCTGCTCCCCAACGCTACACTCAACTTGGGCTGCCCTCAGAGATCTAGAGACATCTTGGCCCCGCGATCGACAAAATTACCCCGCCTTCCCATGACCGCTTCACTCGCTGGCCCCACAGGCGTCTGGATCCTCCCCGATCAACTCCATCCCCAACAATCCGCCCTCGCCTCCCTCTCCGCCCTACCCCCTCGCTGCGTTCCCATCATCCTCATCGAATCCCACACCTGGGCCAGCTCCCGCAACCACCATCAGCAGAAATTGGTGCTGGTGTGGTCGGCCATGCGCCACTTTGCCCAAGAACTGCAACAGCGGGGCTACCCGGTCACCTATGTGGAAGCCGACGGCTATGCCGAGCCCCTGCAAACCTGGGCCAAGCAACAGCAACTGCGGCAAATCCGCCTCATGCAGCCCGCCGATATTCCCGTCCGGGATGAGGTAGAAAAGCTGCGGTCTGCCCTCCCCTGCCCCCTCCTGATCCTGGAAAACAACCACTTCCTCTGGACAGCTCGCCAATTTATCGACTGGGCCACAGGCCGCAAGCGCCTGCTCCTGGAAGACTTTTACCGCGAAGGGCGCAAACGCTTCCGCATCTTCATGGACGGCTCCCAGCCTCTCGGCGGGCGCTGGAACTACGACCGGGAAAACCGGCAGCCTCCCCAGCCTGGCCGGCGCTACCCGCCGCCTCTGACGTTTCCTCCCGACGCCATCACCCAGGCCGTGATCACAAAAGTCAAGCACCATTACGGCCATCACTTCGGATCTTTAGAGGGATTTGGCTGGGCTGTCACCCGTGCCCAAGCCCTGCAAGTGCTCGAAGACTTTATCCGGCACCGCCTGCCCCACTTCGGCCCCTGGCAAGACGCCATGCAAGCCGGCGAGGACTTCCTCTACCACTCCCTGCTGTCCCCTTACCTCAACTTGGGCCTGCTCACCCCCCATGAAGTCATCGCCGCCGCCGCACAGGCCTACCATCGCGGCGGGATCCCTCTCCCTTCGGCGGAAGGCTTCATCCGCCAGATCCTGGGCTGGCGGGAATACCTGCGCGGCTTCTACGAATACCAAATGCCCCAGGGCTATGCCCAGAAGAACTTCTTTGGCCACTACCGCCCCCTGCCGGACTTTTTTTGGACGGGCGAAACCGACATGGCCTGTCTGCGGCACACCCTAGGGCAAATTCGCCGCCATGGCTATGCCCACCACATCCAGCGACTGATGGTTCTCAGCAACTTTGCCCTCATCAGCGGTATCCAACCCCAAGCGGTGGAAGCGTGGTTTCACGACGTGTTCATCGACAGCTATGACTGGGTGATGCAGCCCAACGTCATCGGCATGGGCCTTTTCGCCGACGGGGGCATGCTCTCCACCAAACCCTACGCGGCCTCCGCCCAGTACATCCGCAAAATGAGTGACTACTGCCGCCATTGCCGCTACAATCCCAGCGAAAAGATGGGCGAACGGGCCTGTCCCTTTAACACGTTTTACTGGGACTTCCTGTTGCGTCAGCACTCCCTCCTATCTCCTTTGGGCAGGATGAAATGGGTACTGGCCCATCTGGATCGCATGGAACCAGAGCTAAAAGCCCAAATCCAGGCGCAAGCCGCCGCCTGGTGGGATCCCTGGCCATCTATGCCCAACGAACAGAGTTCATCTCAGCTGCAATCTGTCTGAGTCTAAATGGGTATCCGAAGGTATCCGGTAAAATTGAGGCACCCCCTCTCCACCTGTCGCTTTGTCGAGGATCACCAGCCATGAAATGTCCCCGCTGCAGCAAACAAGAAATCCGGGTTTTGGAATCTCGTTCGGCAGAAGGCGGCCAGAGTGTGCGGCGGCGGCGAGAATGCATGTCCTGCGGCTACCGCTTCACCACCTACGAACGCATCGAGTTCATGCCCATCATGGTCATCAAACGGGATGGATCCCGCGAAAGCTTCAATCGCAACAAGATCCTGCAGGGGGTGATGCGCGCCTGCCAAAAAACCCCCGTCACCGTCAGACAGATGGAAGAGCTGGTCAACGAGATCGAAGAAAAACTGCAATTGGAAGATGCCCAAGAGGTAACCACTCTGCGCATCGGCGAGATGGTGCTGGAGCGCCTGCAACACCTGAGCGAGGTGGCCTATGTACGCTTTGCCTCCGTCTACCGCCAGTTTCAGGGTATAAAAGACTTCGTCAACGAGCTGGAACAGTTGGAGCCACCTCTTCGACAGAAGCTGGAGCGGCTGCTGCGGGACTCTTCCGCCTCAGATTCCGAATCCCCAAGTTCCCCAGACTTGGTGGGGGGATATTCTTGACAGACTTCCCGTAGCCAAAGCCAGAGACTTCGCGGCGCTTCTCGGTAACTCAGGAACGATAGCCGCCAACAAGCCCAGGCGATCCCCTGGGTCAGCGAGAAAAGGGCGCTTATGGGTGAGAAAAATTGCTGTAAGAGGTCGCCCATTGCAAAGGCTTAGCGGTATGCTTGGGGTAGCAATCACTGCTCACACTAACGCTAGCGCTGCACATCCTCAGACTATCGATGTTCAGCACTACCCCTAAAGAGCCCCCCGTGTGTCTCAGCTCTCTGTCTTTTCAAGTCAATCCCAACTTATGCAATACGATTTTCGGGGTTCTACCCCCTCTGGCACTCGCAACGGCAACCTCGGTGGTTTGCCTCGCAGCGGCTTTCGCTCCCCTGCCCCAAGAGAGACGGGGCCAGGAGTCGTACCGATGCAAGCATATCAACAAGTGGCCGAAGAGTTGAATGCCGCCCGTCAGCAGGTGAGTCGGCTCTCCTCCGAAAACCAGCGCCTGCGCGCTTTGCATCAGCAGTTGTCTGGAGAGATTGCCGCCATCGGCCAAGAGTTCCAGGGGCAGTTGGGCCAGGCCCTGAAGCGCCTACAGCAAATCAGCCTACAGCTTGCTGATGCCACTGGGGTTTCTGGAGCATCTTTCCAGCAGGACAGTTCGATTGCCGATCCCAGCCAACCGGAAACTCCCCCCAGCTACGATTTTTTGAATCGCCTCAAGCGCCGCCAGGCCCGCAGCGAGACCTCCTCCTTCTCGTCCAATAGCTTTGCCTCGCCCCCCTTGGACTCTCTCCGCCGCTCTCCACCTTCCACCTGCCTGCGCCAAGATAACCCCCGCACCGGGTATCAGGTTCCTTCCCTGGACGAGTTGATGCAAGATCCAGTCGGCTCAGATCCCTATCTCGGCGAGGCAGAATCCTTTTCCCATCCCAGCGGCATCTACCAGCGGGTACGGGAGCAACATCACGGATCCCAGGGATCTCCCGTGCTTTGGATGGCCGCCGCAGTCCTTTTGGTGGTTGGTTCTTTCGGGCTGGGATTTCTGGCTGTACAGCCCTTCTTGCGCAACAACCCGCCACCTGTGCAGGCGCCCTAAAGTTATGGAAGGACTAGCCCCCCCTTGGGTGGTGGGGGGGCAGAGGTGAGCCTGGCACCGAGCTAGGTTACCGGCGGGTCACCCCACC
>NZ_JANSJD010000013.1:0-83645 GCF_047462395.1 Synechococcus sp. H55.7 | reverse complement strand
ATACATCCAGAATCAGTCAGAGGGTGCTATCCATCCCCACCGTATAGACGGTGGGGAATTCCGCACCTTACGTTAAGCCACAAGATCACCCCGACCTAGGGCAAGATGGAGCGGCGCTCCGTCACGCGGTCGCTCTGCTGCTGGCGATCCGGGCTGACGGCCCAAGCCTCGAAGATCAGCTCGGGGACGCCAGGAGGGATCGTCAGGCGGGTGAGGGCTTGCCACTGCCCTTGGTCGTCGCGGGAGAAGTCCAGCAACCAACGGGGCCCATCCACCAAAGAGCGGGTGCGGCCATGCTTCACCCAAAACTTGATCCAAAAAGGAGCTTGATGGGGCGATCCGGCAGGGTCGGCCATGGGGGGCAAGCGCAACACCACATCGAAGTTGTCTCCGGCTCGGAGTTGCTCCGGCACCACCAGTTGAGGAGTGGGACAAAGCGAGTTTGAGGACTCCGTTCCGCTTACGCGACCAGAGCCCTCCGGGATCCCAGCCCGTGCCTGCGTTGGCAGGACGGACTCTAGGCAGGGTGGCTCAGCTTGGGCAGGTGAGGGAGGCAACTCTGCCGTCTCCGCTGGGGACTCCGTCCAAGGGTCGCGAACAGACAGAGGTTGAGCAGATTGCAGGGGATCGTCCTCGGGAGAGGGGGTCTCGCGCTCCCGTCGCAGGGTGGAGTCTTCTTCTGGGGCGCTGTGCTGCCAGATGCGCAACAACTTTTGCAGGGTGCGTTCCGGAGACAGCAAGGTTGGCGTCGGGGCGGGACTGCTGCTTGCAGCTTGGGGGGAGGCTTCCCGCAACTGTGGGATCCCCGAAGAGGAGGCAGGCAGCTCTCCACCTTGGCTTCGGCAGCGGATGGAAAAAGGAATGGTCAAGGGTTGCCGGTTGGGATCCCCCCACGAGGAAGGGGTGAGGCGCAGTTCTCCCTGCAAAGGCTGGAGCCAAGCGTGGCTCGGCAGAGTGATGGGGATGCTGAACACCGCCGTCCGAGCTTCTGCCGGAAATTGGATCAGCCGTTGCCCTTGGAAAATTGGGTTCTCTCCCCCTTCTTGCCAAACCCGTACCCGTAGCTCGCCGCTGCAGCCGATCCGCCCCGTCAACACCAGCACCTCATCGGGGGATCCCTCCAATTCGCTGTGCATCAGGGAAAACAGCTCTGGTGGGACGGCAGCCGCTTTGGTCTGGGCAGAGGGTTCGGGCCCCGTTGGCTGGGCCGCCAAAGGTGCTGCGGGTTCCGGCTGAGCCGAGACGGGCACAACCTGGAAACGCAGGCAGTTGTTCAGCTCTGTCTCACCGAACAGCTCGGCGATCAAATCGGCATCGCGACAGTGCAATTCCCAAAAGCCAGGGGTGAGGTGGGTGGCCGGCAAAATGATGCCGATCCCTTCCTCGTTGGTGCGCACTGAACGGGTTTGGATTTGCGCAGGAGTGGCAGCAGTGGATCCTGGATTCTGTCGGACTTCCACCGTAATGGTGAAGTGGGGCTGGGGGGAACGGGCAACGATGGTGTAGGTGTCCTCTTCTAGAACGGCCCCCTCGGCTGGTACCGGCTGCCACTCTTCTTGGCCGTTGCGCCGCACCCAAAAACTCAACATCGCTCATCACCTCTGGGACGCCAAATACTTCACCAGGTCAGCTTGCAAGAGGGTTTGCTGCTGCCCCGTGGGCAAGTGCTTGAGCTGCACTTCTCCGGCCCCAGCTTCTGCATCTCCCAGCACAACAGCCCAAGTGGCGCCGCCGCGGCTGGCCCGTTTGAACTGCTTGCTGAAGGCGCTGCCGCTGAGATCCAGCTCGGTGCAAAAACCGGCCTGGCGCAGGGCTTGGGCAATTTGAAGGGATTGAGCCTCGGCTTTGGCTCCGCGGGAGATCACGTAGATGTCCAGCGGCCTTACCACCCCCTCTGGCTGCTTCTTTTGCAACAGCAACACCAGCCGCTCCAGGCCAATGGCCCAGCCCACCGCCGGGGTGGGAGGGCCGCCCAGCTCTTCCACCAGGCCGTCGTAGCGACCGCCCCCGCAGACGGTGCTCTGGGATCCCAGCTCCGGCGAGATGATCTCAAAGGCGGTGTGGGTGTAGTAGTCCAAGCCGCGCACCAGGTAGGGATCCAGCTCAAAGGGGATGTCTAGGGCTTGGAGATGGGCCTGCACTTGCTCAAAGAAGGCCCGCGAGTCGGCGCTGAGGTAATCCGGCAGCTTGGGGGCCCTCTCGGCAATGGCACGGGTGCGGAGATCCTTGCTATCCAGGATGCGCAGCGGGTTGCGGCCAAGGCGCTCCTGCGAGTCGGGATCCAGCTCCTCCTTCAGGGGGGTGAGGTAGTCCACCAAGGCTTGGCGGTAGGCCCGCCGATCCTGCGGATCCCCAAGGGAGTTGAGCCGCAAGGTGAGGTTCTCCGCCCCCACCGCCCGCAGCAGATCCCAGGCCAAGGCGATGACCTCAGCATCGGCGCGGGGATCGCGGCTGCCCAGCAGCTCCACCCCCAACTGGTGGAACTGACGCTGCCGCCCCGCCTGGGGACGCTCGTAGCGAAACATGGGCCCACAGTACCAGAGGCGCTGCACATCGCCCGCCATCTGCAACCCGTGTTGGATGTAGGCCCGCACCACGCCGGCGGTGTTTTCGGGGCGCAGGCTCACCTCCTGCTCGCCGCGGGTGCTAAAGGAAAACATCTCCTTGCCCACCACGTCGGTGGCGCTGCCAATGCTACGGGCAAAGAGTTCCGTCAGCTCCAGAATCGGGGTGCGGATCTCCTGGTAGTTGGCCCGCCCCAAGATCTCGCGGGCGCTGGCCTCCACGCGCTGCCACAGCCTCACCTCCGGCGGCAGGATATCGCGGGTGCCCCGCACCGCCTGGATCATCTCCATGCCTGCTCTCCCTTTTTGGAGCCGCGCCAATGGCGATTGTTGTTATCCATCCATCAATTATCGACGACAGCGCTCCGCACTGCTAACAAGACAGGCTAAGCTCGCCCAGAGCGAGGATGCCGTTCGAGGAGCGGAAGCAGATCCCAGCCCAGGTAGGGGGTAGCAATTTGGCTGGCGGCAACAACAGCGGCGGTGGTGGCCCGCAAAATGGTGGGGCCGAGAGAGACCGGTACTCCCCCATGTTCCTCGGCCTGCCGACGTTCGGCAACTGTCCAGCCCCCCTCTGGGCCGATGGCCATAGCCAGGACGAGCTCCTTCTGCGGCATCCCCAGCTTCGGCAGGGCTTGCACCAGCAGGGGGACGTTCTCTCGAGCGACGGCTATACCCCACCAGTCGGCCCTGAGCTCGGCCAGCCAACTTGTCCAAGGGGTCGGGGGATCAACCTGGGGCCAGCGCAGCCGCTCACATTGTTCGGCGGCCTCCTGCACAATTTTCTGCCAGCGTTCCCGCCGGCCAGATCCCGGCTCCACCACGGTGCGCTCCGTCAGCAGAGGAGTAATGCGTGCTGCCCCCAGCTCGGTGACCTGGCGAAACACCTCATCAAACCCCGGCCCCTTGACCACCGCCAAGCCCAGATGCAGGTAAACGGGCAACTCCCGCGGCAGCGTCTCCACCTCGCCCGCAATTTGGGATCCCTGCGGCTGCCAATGGGCCAGCCACAGCTTGCCGGAGCCATCCAACACCAAGAACGGATCCCCCGGCTTGAGGCGGCGCACCCGCTGTAGGTAGTGCCGCTGCGGGCCGGTCAAATGCAGCCCACCAGCGGGATCCCGCTGCGCCGGGTCGATGGCCAGGCGGGGCAGGGAACTCAGGTCGTGCGTGCGTTCAGACAGCACCACTCCCCCCGTCGCCAGAGGGCTGCCACCACCCATTCATTGGCCTCCAACATCTCCGCCACCAACTTGGCCTGCTCGATGAGGATACCGCTGAGGATCAGCCATCCCCCCTTTTTCACCACCAGGCCAAACTCCGGGATCATATCCAAGATCACGTCCGTCAAGATGTTGCACACCAGCCCGTCCACCACCTCGGGAATATGCTCCAGGCTGCCTTGAGCCACCACAATGCGATCCGTCAGGCCGTTGAGATCCCGGTTCTGGAGCGTGGCCTGCACCGCCAGCGGGTCGATGTCTACCGCAAACACCCGCTTTGCCCCCAAAAGAGCCGCCGCCACCGACAAAATGCCCGAGCCACAGCCTACATCGGCCACCGTCACCGCCAGGGGATCCCCGCTCTCCAGGCGCATCTCCAAAGACTCCAGACAGAGCTGGGTGGTGGGGTGCGTGCCCGTGCCAAAGGCCATGCCCGGATCCAGCCGCAGCAAGAGACGACCGGGGTGGGGGGGTGGATCCAGCCAGGCCGGACAGATGAGCAGCTTGTCCCCGACCGGTTCAGGCTGCCAGTGCTGCTTCCAACTGTTGCTCCAATCCTCTGCCTCTATGCGTTCCCAGCGCAGTTTGGGAAGGGGCTGGCCGGCAACAAGGGCGTCTTGCCGCAGGCGCAGCGCCAGAGCCGCCAAATCCAGAAGCGTGGCGCGGAACCAGGGCAAATAGGCGTGAATGCTGATTCGATCTTCGCCGTAGGCCTGGCTGGCCATGCCCTGACAGCCAAAGCTCTCCAGCCGCCAAAAGATCTGATCCTCCTGGGCAGGGGCAGCAATGATGTTGAGATCCCACCAGGCCCCAGCCGGATCCGGCCCTTGGGCAGGCGAGAGCGGGCTGAGGTTGGCAACGGTCGTGCTCACTAGGGATCCCTTCAACAAACCTAAGGAAAACCGAAATGTTGGCTAACAGAATAGTGATCCAAGTCGCCAGCAGGCTAGCACTTAATACAGCACTCTACATCAGAAATTGGAGCCCTCCCCTCAATTCATCGTTTAGGCTTTAAGAGCCTGCCCCATTGTTCCTGGTTAATCTGGGATTTGAAGGCGCACGCTGTTGGCTCAGCAGCGACGCAGGGATGAACTCCCCCCAATTGGGGGATGGCCCTCAGCGGTTCCTTGGATGTCCAGCTCAGCCTTATGAGATAGATTAAATCAAAAAGTATTGAACAAGAATTGGGTACAGCGTTGACGTTCACTTCGAGCCCCAGTGATTTTACGGATAGATGGGGTTGGGTTAGGGCGTGTTGAGGAACGATGGAGAAGGAGCAATGCAGGTGGCAAGGCCGATGTCAACCGAGCAGTCAGCGCAGCAGCCGAAGGTGGCTCCTCTTGCCAGAGGGGAAAGGGCTGCCCATGAGGATCCCCAGCCGCTCAAAGTCAGCACTCACAAGGACTCCGTCCCGCTGACGCGAACGGCTCTCATGCAGCGCTTCAACCAGAGCTTTCCGCCTTTTTATAGCCAGTTTGTCAGCAGCGAGGTGCAGGCCCAAAATCTGCGCTTGGCCTATGCCCTCTACCAAACCCGCAAGGCCGTGGTACAGATGCAGGACGAGCGCGGCAAGACGGTGGTTTGTCTGGCCTATCGCAACCGACCTTCTCTGCTCAGCGACCTGTTTGGGGTGCTCACCGCTTTCAATCTTGCGGTGCATGGCATTCACCTTTACGGGCAGATCTACTCACCGCACTTGGTGTTTATCCGCGTCACCGTCTCCCGCGATGGCCACAGCCTTTCTGCCCAAACCAAGCTCAACCTAGAACGGGCTATTCACGAGTGCTTGGCAGGGGTGTTTCCCGTTCATGAAACTTTGGCGCTGGAGTTTGATCTCAAGGCCGGCTTGAAAGACACCCAGGTTTCTTTTTATTTTGACCCAGTGTTTCATCTGCCCACGCTGTTGGTGGATGTGGACAACCAGCCGGGCGTGTTTTACCGGGTGATGACCGCTCTAGCGCAGGAGGACTTGACTGTGGTTAACCTCAATCTGATGCTCCGCCGCAAACGGGCGCGCTTCATTTTCTACTTGCTGGGGCCGGATGCAACTCCAACCATGCCAGAGTTCCTAGGGCAAAAATTGGCGTTGAGCATCCGGCAGCGGCTGCAAGGGGATCCCGTCTAGAAAGGACTCCGTTCGAGTAGCGCGAACGGCACTAGATGGGCATAGGACTGGGGGGCAAGTCAAAAAGGACGGTGCTCATGTAGCGCTCGGCCCAGGCGGGGCCAAAAGCTTTTTCTAGAACGCGGCGGGTGCGGTCGTTTTGCTGTTGCTGGCTGCAGTAGCGCTGCTGCCCTTGGTAGTGGGCCAGGATCTGTGCGGGATCCGTCTGCGGGGGGAGCTGTTGCGCCAGCCGGCAGTGGATTTCCAGATAACGGCAGGCGAAATCCAAAAAGCGGTCGGCTTCCGCCTCATCGCCGGGCCGGATAAACAGACAGTAAGGGGAAAAAATCGTCCCCCACGGCGGCAACTGGCGCCGGTTTTGGAAAGGGGCGAGATGAGCTCCCAAAGCTTCCAGCTCTTGGACATAGGGATCCGGCAAAGTGGGGGTGACCGGCGAGAGATCGACGATGGCGGCGCTCACCTGGCCGCGGCCGGCCACAATATCACAGCCAAACAGCGGCAGCGGGTACTGCGGCTGCGGAAACATGACGCAGTGGAGAATATCCAGGCTTTGCCCGGCCTGGGCCAGCTCCAGGTGCAGCTTGCGAAAGGGATCCCCTTGGTAGCAGCGGTTTTCGATCTGCAATTTCTCCCCCTCTAGGCGGCCCTCCACATAGCCCAGATCCTCCGGCAGGGCATAGGGAGCCAAGGTGAGGTGGGATCCCCAGATCTCTAGGATCGCCTCGCAGAGACGCCGGATAAGGGGGTGCAGTTGGGTTTGCAGAGCAGGGGCGGTGAACATGGGAGCCAAGAAGACCGGTTAAGCGACAAGTCCTCGGAAGCCCCGCCGGGCCAATCCCCAAAGGTGCCTTCCTGAAACCCAGGTTTCAGTAAGCTGAGGTGGGACTTAACAAAGCAAGGGATCCCAGCCAGTCCAGGGCTGCCGGGGGCTTTGGCGGAGGTTGAGAGGGCCGGGTGCTGACCCTACCAGGCGTTGGCAGCGTTGAGCGCCATTGGATTGCTCGAAGACGGAAGGGGTGGGATTCGAACCCACGGTGACCTTGCAGTCACAACGCTTTTCGAGAGCGTCACAATCAACCACTCTGTCACCCTTCCAGTCTGCATAGGGCTTTACCATCTTAGCGGCAAACCGGATATCCTGCTCAAATCCCCCGCAGGATGCAGTTGATGGGAAAGTGCTCCGCACCGGCGGAGCCCAGATGAGATCATGAGGATATGGTTGCTCTATCCATTCACCACTTTCGCCAGGCCAAACAGGCGGGCCAACCCTTGGTGGCCCTTACGGCTGCCGACTACGCCACGGCTCGGATTTTGGATCAGGCCGGCATCGACTTGATCTTGGTGGGCGACAGCCTGGCCATGACCAACTTGGGGTATACCAGCACTCTGCCCCTGACCCTGGAACAGATGATCCACCACGCCCAGGCGGTGCGTCGCGGGGTGGAACGGGCCTTTTTGGTGGCCGACTTGCCCTTTTTGACCTATCAAGTCCACAAAGAACAAGCTCTCCTCTCGGCAGGGCGGCTGATGAAGGAGGCAGGGGTAAACGGGGTCAAGCTGGAGGGGGGCTACCCCGACATGGTGGAAACGGTGGCCTTTCTCGTACAGCGAGGGATCCCAGTTTTGGGCCATATCGGCCTCACCCCGCAGGCCAAACATCAACTGGGGGGCTATCGCCAGCAGGGCAAAACTACTCCAGAGGCCGAGCGCCTGCGGCAGGAAGCCCTCAGCCTGGAGCAAGCCGGAGCCTTTGCCCTGGTTCTGGAACACATGCCGGCGGAATTGGCTGCCCAAATCTCGGCCCAGGTGGGGATCCCGACCCTGGGTATTGGGGCCGGGCCAGCCTGCGACGGCCAGATTCTGGTCACCCACGACCTGCTGGGGCTGAGCGAGCGGATCCCACCTTTTGCCAAGGCTTATGCCAACTTGAGGCAGGCGATCCAAGAAGCAGTGGAAGCGTTCGCCGAGGATGTCCACAACAAAGCGTTTCCCCCCCCCTGAAGAGATCCCCTGCAAACTTGGGGCGGCCGCTGGCAGCCTCTGTCAGGGATCCCTCACCAGCACCGTCCCGCTCACCACAGCACTTTGCCCCAACCGGTCGAAGACCCGCAAACTGAGCAGGTAGGAGCCGGGCGTCAAGCTCAGGGGGGGGCGAATGCGGAAGCGGGTTGTACAGGACACCTCTCCAGACACACAATTGACTTGGGCTGCCGATAGCGTCTGAACCTCGATCCCCGACCAGGACACCTGAAACGCCAGCTCCGCCGGGATCCGACCCGGCACCGACACGGAAACCCCCAGCTCCAAAAAACCGCCCCGGCTGACTACAGACGGAATGTCGCTGCTGGTAATTAGAGGTGGCAGAGGAGTGTTGGCGGTGATCGCGTCGGCACCGCAACTAGCCAGGGTTGTCCCCAGCAAACCCAGCAGCAGTAGCCAAGGTTTGGATCCCAGCTTCATCACAAAGTTCAGCCCGAAAACTCATCTCCCCAGTATAGAAGCGGCGGCAACAGGCTTAGCGTCAGTTTTGGAAAAAGCTAAAAATTTACGCCACATATAGTGCCAAGCTGGATTTTCGCCCAGGCCATCTGCTACAGTAAGGCCCATAACCTGTCGAGCAGTGGTCATGGAAGGGGAAGAGGAGCTAAAGGCTTTGCGGGCGCGGGTGCGCAGCCTGGAGCGATCCCTGGCAGAATCGGAGGCGCTGTCGTTGCAGCAGATTGAGTGTACCCATCGCTTGGAACGTCAACTGCTGGAAGCGCAGGCCCAGATTCAAGAGCGGGATCAAGCTTTGCAGGCGTGTCAAGAAGAGCGAGAGCGGCTGGCACAACGTCCTACCCTAGAGGCTTTTCAACTGCAGCAACAGCACATCGAAGAACTGCAGAATCTCCTGTGGGAAATGGAGCGCCGTCCAACGCTGGAGCACTACCACATTCTGCAGCAGCAGTTGCAAACCAGCCAGACGGAAATCGAAACCCTCAAGACAGAATTGCAGCGGCGCGTCGATCCGGCCCGCTTTTACCAACTGCAGCAGGAGCTCCTAGAGCTGAAACAGCAGGCCGGCCAATTGGCGGAATACGCCGTCAAGTTGCCGCAGGTGCAGCTTTTACAAGCCCAATTGCAGCTCCGTGTACAAGAGCTGGAAGAGGAAAAGGCGCAGTTGCAGGCGCAAATCCAGGAGCTGGCCGGTCGGCCTTCTGCCCAGGAATTGGAAACCCTGCGGACGGAGCTGGAAGCTGCCCACCGCCAGGCCGAAGCGGAGTGGCAACGTCTGCAAACCCATCTGGAGGGCGAAAAAGCCCACCTCGAGGCCGAGCTGGCCACGGCCCGGCAGCAGATTTGCCAGTTGGAGGAACGCCCTACCCCGGAGCAGTGGGCGCGCCTGCAAGCGGAGCTGGAGCACCTGCGCCAACAAGCCTCTTTTGCCAAAGCGGAGCGGGCCACTCTCCTGGAAGAGTTACAGCAGAGCCAGCAGCGGCAGGCGGAGCAGGCCCAGCAAATTGCCAGGCTGGAAGCAGAACTCCAGGCCTTGCGCCAAGAGCCACCCTCGGCAGCAGCCCCGGTGGATCCCAGCGGCGAGGTAGAGCCTCTGCAGGCCCAGCGGATCCTAACCCTAGAAGAGCAGGTGCGGGCTCTCACCCGTGAGCTCGACGCCCTGCGGGCCGAGCGGGATCAGCTTATGCAAGAGCTGGACCAGCGACCCACCCGAGAAACCCTGGAGGAACTCCGGCGAGGGCGGGAACTGGCCGAGGCCCACCATCTGGTCAGCCAAAAACAGATCGAGAAGTTGCAGCAGCAGGTGATGGCTTTGAAAACCGAGTGTGTGCAGGCCCACGCCTACGCGCAAACTCAGGAAAAAGAGGTGGCCCTATTGCTGCAGCGTAACCAGGAGCTGGAGGAGCAACTGGCCGCCCTGCGGCAGTCGGCTCCCTCTCAACCTGCGGCTGTCGAGGCCAGGTCTGGCCGTCCGGTTGGTGCTGCGCACCGCTGGCCCGACCAGGAACGGGCGCCTGAGCAGCCTGCTCCCTCCCCAACCACCGTCCGCCCCACAACTGGGAGAACGCCCGCCGGCGGGATCCCGACTCTGACCCTCGAGGAACGGCAGGATCGGGCGGAAAAGCTCCTAAGACGCTCCGCCTTGGCCTCTGCACGGGCCGGGGGAGAAGGGGGTAGTCGCAGCCGCATCGAGTTGCCGGCTTTTGTGCAGCGGCGGCTCTACTGAGCGCTCCATTCTCGGGGATGCAGCGGCTCTCCCGCCTGAAAACGGGGCCAGGCCCAGCGCAGCAGGGATCCCAGTTGGGCATGGAATCGCTGCGGGGCAAATTGCAGGGCGTGGGCGCGAATCTGTTGCGGATCCCATTCCCGACGATCTGCCTGGCGCAGCCCTTCCACCAACGCTTCCACGCTAGCCTCGGGAACGAGGATCCCAGTTTGGCCGTGGACGACGGTCTCGCGGGTGCCGCCTCGGTCGAGAGCGACCACGGGGCGGCCACAGGCTTGTGCCTCCACCGGCACCAGGCCAAAATCTTCCTCCCACGGGAACAGCAGCACCCGGCAGTGGGCCAGCAGCTCCTGCAGACGGTCTTGGGGCTGGTGGGGTAAAAACTCGACTCGTGGCCCTGCCAGTTGCTGAAGTCGCGGCAGCTCCGGCCCTTCCCCCACGATCAGCAGGCGGCGGCCCAGCCGTTCACAGGCCGCAATGGCCAGATCCACCCGTTTGTAGGGCACCAACCGCCCCGCCACCAGGTCGTAGTCGGCTCTGGGATCCGCCACCGGCTCGAACCCCTGCAGCGGCACCGGCGGATAGATAACGACCGCCTCGCGGCGGTAGAGCTTGGCGATGCGGCGGCGGATGTGCTGCGAGTTGGCGATCAACAGATCTGGCCGTTGGGCCGCCACAAAATCCCACTGGCGCAAGCGGTGCAAAAGCCATTGGCTGATCGCATAAGTAGGACGTAGGGCCCGCATCCCCGCCCGTTCCAGGTAGAGTTCCCGGTTTTCCCAGAGATAGCGGGTGGGGCTGTGGATGTAGCTCAGGTGCAGCGTTGAGGCCCCTGTCAGGATCCCTTTGGCAAAGGCATGGCTGCTGGAGATCACACAGTCATAGGCGGAGAAATCGAAGCTCTCGTAGGCCAAGGGCATCCAGGGCAGCAGATACTTGAGGCGACCATGGTAGTTGCGGCGCAGCACCCCCAGCCACCTGGCCCAGCCCTGCAGAAAAGAAGTGTGAATCGACAGCTTCTGCCAAGTCGGCGGCAAAGTGTGAGCCGAAAAAAGGCTGACGTACAGAGGTGCCTGCGGAGCAAAGGTCAGCAGCTCCTGCAAAACCTTTTCCGATCCTCCTGGCCAGATCAGGTACTCGTGCACCAGCGCCAGGCGCTCAGGCCAGGCAGGATCCCGGCTTGGGAGAGTGGGGACGACGGCCACGGGAAGGGATAGGCACGGTCAGGACTTGACAAGACGGCGTTTTTGGCCAATCGGGCCGCTCACCTGCTTGGCTTTTTCGTCGATCCGCTCGTTGATATAGTTGTAAATTTCGCGGAAGCGAGGCAGGGCCCGCATCTCCAAGCGGCTGCCATCCTTGAGGGTGAGCACCATATCTCCCCAGACGCCCAAGCCCCGTGGCACGATGACCACCTTGGCGATCTCGCTGTAGATCACGTCAGAGCGCTCCTTGCCGCCCCAGCCGCCGATCACCGTGATGCGGCGACTGGTAATCCGGTAGTGTACCCAGAGCTTGCGCACCAGTGCTCCCACAAACAAAGGCAGGCCGACCAGCGTGGCCCCGATGAAGGAGTTCAACACCAAATCGCCACTGTGAGGGCCACCCTCAAAAAAAACCTCTTCTTTTATAGCCATGTCCAGCTCACTTGCTGCCCCGCGTCAACCCGAACGATCCTAAAAACAATCGTGACATTCTCCCGTCACCGACTGCAAGCGGTACGGCGCCGGCTTTCCCACGTCCCTGTTGGGCTTTTCCGGCCATTGCCAACGATGGAGTTTCCCTTAGCTGTCCCGGGGCACTTCCCAACCCGCCCAATCCCACCATTCGAGCCGCCGCCCGCCGGGTTGGCGAGCAGGGGAAGCAAGTAAACTACCCGCACTCTAGGCGTCAGCATGAGTGCGGGCTTTGGGTAGCCCCGCAGTTGGTAAACCAACGGCCCCTCACCCCCAGCCCCTCTCCCAGAGGGAGAGGGGAGCTGCGCGTTCGCGACAGCGTTGCGCGGCAGTAACGACGTAGAGAAAGGTTTCATTGCTATTTGAATGACTATGTAGTCTGGCTCAACCCCTTTGTTGGCCTAGCGTGCCAGGGGGAATGCCAGAGTCCAGGTATCTCGACGTTCACCGTTTGGGCAGAGCGCGGGACTTGGAGCTCCCCGCTGAACTCCTCGAAGGTTAAACAACAGGCGGAAAGCTCAGAAAGGGCAGGCGGGTGAGGATCCCTGGCACAGGGCCTACTTCCACTGGCAAGCCTTCGGCAGGCTCGAACTTGGTGCGCACATATCCCAATCCCAGGGATCCCGCTGCAGCGGGGCCGGCACTGGTCAGCAGCCCAATCTTTTCCCCCTGCCGCAAAATCGCTGTGCCGGGCAGGACTTCTCCTTGGACGCGGATCCCCCACAGAGTTTGGCGGATGCGTTTGTAGGTCACTTGCTTGGCCAAGACTTCCTGGCCGATGTAGCACCCTTTGGAGAGGGAAATGGCGTGCCACAGACCAGCTTCCAAGGGGTTGTAGTCGGGGGTGAGTTCTCGGTCGGCGGCGGGGCGACCGGCCTCCAGGCGCAGGACTTCCCAAAGTTCAGGTGGGGCCAGCTCCGCTCCGGCTTGGAGCAGGCGCTCGGCAAGGGCAGCTTTGTGTTCGCTAGCCCCCCAGAGGGTAAATCCCGGCTGGGCAAGGCCCGTGCCACAAGCCAGATGGACAGGGATCCCTTGGATCTCCACGCGGCGGTGCTCATAAGGTCTGGTTGGGATCCCTTCTGGGCCCACCACCTGCTCCAAGAGGGCCTGGCTCTGCGGGCCGATTAACCCAAAGCCAAAGGTCTGGTCGGTCTCATCTTCCAACTTTGCCCCCCGCACAAAGGGCAACAGACGCCCCAAATTCTGCATCAGCAGGCTGCGCCGCTGGGGTGAAGTCCAGATCCAGCAGTCTGCTTCTTCCACGTACACCGTTGCCAAATCCAGAATGCCGGCGGTGGAGGTCACGAAAACCGTATCCGCCCCTTGGCCGGGCTTAAGGGCTTTCAGATCTTGCGTGCTCTGGCTGTGCAAATAATCCAAGCCCGGGGATCCTTGCAGGCGCAGGCGGCCCCAGTCAGAGCGATCCAACAGCAGGGATCCCGTCCGTGTGACAGACATCGCTCACCCCAAAGATAGGATTTGGCTTTCTTTCCTACCCTAGAATAGGCTAGTTCACCCTATCGTCTGTGGCAGACCCCCGGTGTACTGATTGTGATCGAAGTTGAGGTTCACCAACAGTTGCGGCAGCTTTTGCGGCAGTCTCCCGAAGCTGTGTGGCCCCATCAGTTGACGATGGCCCGCATGGTGGCGCGGGGGCTGCGGTTGGGTCGCAGCACCTTGATTCAGGTGCCTGCTGGGGGCCAGCACCGCCTCAGTTATCTGCTGCCGGCTCTGATGTGGCCGGATGCCACGTTGCTCTGCGCTCCGGCGCCCGTGCAGGCGCAAATCTTGGGGGAAGAGATCCCCTGGCTACAACAGACCCTGCAGTTGCACAAGCCCGTCCTGCAAAAAGACCGCTGGCCGGAGCCCGATTTTCGGGGGCTGCTGTTGGTGGATCCCCTGGATTGGCTGCAGGCTCGCCTGAGAAAAGATACCTCGGAAGTGCCAACGGGGATCCCTCTGATCCTCGATGGAGCCGAAGACTTGGAAGATTGGGCCTACCAAGCGCTGACGGTGACCCTGGAAGCCAGCCACTGGCAGCAGCTCCGGCAGATCTTCCCCGCCGAAGCTGAGCAGCTTTCTCAGGCGCAGGTCAATTTGGCTCTGCGGCTTTTGCGGCGACCGCTTTGCCGCTGCCTGCTGCATGCGGATGAACAGGTTCACCTGGATGCTGCGCTGTCTTTGCTGGTGGGCTACCCCGGCTGGTTGCCGGATCCTTGGGATCAGATCCGCCGGCGGCTCAGGGATCCTGTTTCCAGTTGGATCTGGTGGGCGGAAACCGACCGAGAAACCGGTCGCCTCACCCTTCACCACAGCCCGACAGCTCTGCACGATCGGCTGGCACCCATTTGGGCCACACAGCCGGTGGTCATTATTGGGGAAGCGCTGGATCTGGATCGTCAGGCAGCAACCTATCGGCAACGGTTGGGCTTGCCGGATCTGACGCCGTTGCGATTTGCCTCAGGCGAAAGTTGGTCACGTTCCGGCGAGGCGGAGCTTTGCCTCTACTTGCCGCGCCTGCCTTTGCCCAACAACCCTCTATTTCGAGATCACCTGCTGCAAGAGCTGAAAAAGCTGATCCCTCAGACGCAAGGCTTTGTGGCGGTGTTGGTATCGGATCGGCCCCTGCAGGCACAGGTGGGTGCGGCTTTGGCCGCCGAATTCGGCTCGCGGGTGCGGGTGAACAGCCTATCTCCGGGAGAAAGAGGGATCTTGGTCTGCGACTGGCTCCACTGGCTGCACCACAAGGCCAGCCTGCCCTGCCCGGAGCTGCTGGCCATCGTCACCTTGCCTTTTCCCTCTGTGGAAGATCCCAGGGTGGCCGGACGGGTGCACCATCTGCAACGCACTCAGCAGGACTGGTTCCGTCAGTACCTTTTGCCGGTGGCCGCTGCCCAGTTGCAACGGGCCGTCGCGCCCCTGCGGCAAAACCTGCATGCGGGCCAAGACTCCAGCTCGCCGACCCGATGGGTGGCCATTTTGGATAGCCGCATCATTACCCGTAGCTACGGCGTCTCGCTGCTCAATGCCTTGGGGCCAACTTTGCGGGTCGAACAGCGCAGCCAATTGTTTGTTTAGGGATCCCTGGGCTTGTGGGCTCTTTGCCCTCACCCCCAGCCCCTCTCCCAGAGGGATGACCCAAGCGCTCCGCGCCGCTAGCGCGAACACCCCCGGCCCCTCTCCCAGAGGGATGACCCTCACCCCCGGCCCCTCTCCCAGAGGGAGAGGGGAGATTTGTATCCTAGGTAGCCAAAGCCAACCGGGATCCAAGCTATTCTGAAGGTGAATCACTCCTGTTCACCCTCTTCTCTTTCCTCTCATGACCAGTTCTACTCTCAGACCCGATGCAGCCCTGCGCGAGCAAGCCGTCTGGAAGCCGTTGCGGCAGGCCATTGTGGAAAGCTCAGGGTTTCGAGGATGGCTGCAGGGGCGGGAGCTGCCCAGCCAGGAGGCGGAGCTGGATCGTCTGGTGCATCGCTACCTGGAGCAGACCCTCTCTCACTTGGCCTACTAGAATCCCCATAACCACAGCCAAAGGGGCAAGGTGAACAGAGCCGCCAAGTAGCCCACGGCCAAGGCGGCTACGGTGAGCTCCCGATCCAGATTGTATTCTTCCGTAAGCACCAGGGTGGCGATAGCGGGGGGCATGCCCGCCTGCAGGGTCAGCACCAGCTTGGCCAAGGATGGATAAGGGGTAAAGGCGAGGCCGATCCCTACCAAAAGAGGCACGAGCAGGATTTTGATCGAGAGGGCCACTGCGGCAGGGAAAAAGGATCCCCAGCGCTTCACTTGAGCCAGCCGCATTCCCAAGATGATCAGACCCAGGGGAATCGTGCTCCAGGCAAAGGCAACCAAGCCTTGAGAGAGCCACCCCGGCAGGGGTTGGCGAGCCAAGGCCAAGCCGACAAAGAAGGCCCAAAGGGTGGGGCTGCTCAGCAGTCGGATCGCTGTTTGCCGGGGACGAGGGCGAGAGGGACTGTGGCGGCTGGCCACCCACACCCCCAGCCCATAGGCCGTAAAGAGCGTACCCAACAAATCGTAGAACAAAGCCCAGCCGAAGTAGGCGCTCCCGGCCACCGCCAGACAGATGGGGTAACCCAAATAGCCGCTATTCCCTAAGGTGGCCGCCAGATAAAAACTTCCTCGCCGTGCTCTGCTCCAAAGCCAGGGATCCCGCTCGTTCTTTCCCTGCCAGGCATGGTGTTGCCATCTTAGCCAGGCGTTGGCCAGGGCAAACCCCAGCCCGGTTGCCAGCCAGCAGACCAAAGGGGCCACCCAGATCTGGCCGGAGAGATCCGCCTTCTGGATAAATCCAATTGTGCCCAGGGGCACCCCCACCCAGAACATGAACCGGCCCAGAACGTGGGGATCCAGCCAACGCTTCCAGCTGGTGGGCAGCCTTTTCTGGAGGACAAACCCCAGCAGCGTCCAGCCCAGCAGGGGGAGATAAACCTGAAAAAGGGTGGTGAGCACGCCAAAGTGGCTCTAGGGGGAAGAGGAAAGGGATCCCGTCATCACCCAGTTAGCTAGGGATCCGCTGGGGTTCTTCACGTAGGGCAAAGATGCGCAGAATCACCGCTTCCACAACCCGGTCTGGGGTAGAGGCGCCAGACGTGATGCCGATCTGCACCGGCCCATCGGGTAACCAACCCTCGGTAACAATTGGGTCTTGGTGGAGGGGCTTGTGGCGGATGCGGTTGGGGGGTTGGATGCAGTCGGGGCCATCGATATGGAAAGAGGGCAGCCCCTTGGCCAGGGCAATTTCCTGCAGGTGGGTGGTATTGGAGGAATTGAACCCGCCGATCACCACCACCACGTCCAAGGGCCGCTCCAGCAGCTCGAACATGGCGTCCTGCCGTTCTTGGGTGGCGTTGCAGATGGTGTTGAAGCTCATGAAGTGGTTGTCCAGCTCCTGGGGGCCATATTTGCGCAGCATGGTGGTCTCAAACAGCTTGGCAATGGCGCGGGTTTCCCCTTCCAGCATCGTGGTTTGGTTGGCGATGCCAATCCGCTCCAGATCCCGATCCGGATCGAAGCCGGGAGAGGTGGCCTTGCCGAAGCGCCGCCGAAATTCTGCCGCATCTCCGCCTTGCAAAATGTAGCGGGCGACCCATTGCGCTTCTTCCAGGTTCAGCACCACCAGATATTTTTGGGCAAAGGAGCTGGTGGCCACGGTTTCTTCGTGGTTGTACTTGCCGTGGATGACAGAGGTGAATTGGGCGGCGCGGTGCTTGTCCACCTGGTTCCAGACGCGGGACACCCAGGGGCAGGTGGTATCGACGATCTCATTGCCCTGCGACCGGAAAAACGCCATCTCCGATACGCTGGCCCCAAAGGCAGGCCAGATCACCACGTCCTCGGGCCGGATCTGGGAAAAGTCCTTGTTGCCGTCGGGGCCTTTTTCCACAAAGCGGATCCCCATCTCCTGCAGGTGGCGGTTGACCAGAGGGTTGTGGATGATCTCGTTGGTGATCCAGATCTGGCGATCCGGAAAGCGGCGCCGCGCCTCGTAGGCATATTCCACCGCCCGCTCCACCCCCCAGCAGAAGCCAAACGCCTTGGCCAGATGGATGGTGATATCCCCCTGCCGATAGCGGTAAGACTGGGCGCGGATCTGCTCCACCAGAGGGCTTTTGTAGGTGGTTTGCAGCTCCCGTTGGGCCTGGTCTTTGTGCTCCTCAAACCCCTTGGCAAAGTAGGTGCTGGAGCTGCGCAGAGCCTTGCGCAGGGCGCGGGGATCTTCGGGGAAGGTGTTCGGAGAAGAAGCTTGAGAATGAGGCATGGTGGTTACTCGTGCTTGCGCCGCTGGTGCCATAAGGATCCTTTCTCAGCTTACGCCCTATCTTAAAGGCGTGCGCCAACCCGGCAGCCGGATAACCTACCCAAATCGGACAGGATCCCGGACTCAAACCCCAAAGGCCAGGGCAACTCCCGAAAGATGGCGCTCTAGGCAGGCGGCTGATCCTGCCTTTCCAGTTGCTGCAGCCGTTCCTGGAGCTGGCGGGCAGTCAGAGAAAAACTGCGCCCCGGCCAAAGAAGAGAGCCCAGCCCCGCCGTCAACAGTCCCAGGCCGATGGCCGCGGCGATGAGCAATCCCAGCGGCAGCTCCACCGAGCGCCACATTAAAAAATGGACGGTCAGGGGAGTGGGGTTTTGTCCGGCCAGGACTGCCACTCCCAAAGCCAGCAGCACCGTCAAGACCAAGTGGAACAGCAGCAACATGAGGGATCCCGTCGCAACAGTTCTATTCTGCCTTGCTGGCCGACGGAGCAGGCCAGGGCCGCACTGTGCCATCGGGCAGGATGGCGCCGCTTAGGTCGGCACCGGTCAGCACCGCTCCGCCTATTTTTGCCCCGCTCAGGTCGGATCCCTGCAGTTGCGCACGGGTTAACTTGGCTTCCCACAGGTAGGCCCCGTGCAAGTTGGCTTCCCGCAAATCGGCAAAGCTGAGATCGGCGCCAATGAGGTTGGCTTCCCAAAGGTTGGCACCGCGCAGGTTGGCCCCCATCAGGTTGGCGGAGCTGAGATCGGCTCCACGCAGATCCGCCTCCTGCAAGTTAACCCCGCTCAGCTTGCCAAAGGAAAGGTTGGCCCCTCTCAGATTCACCCCCTGCAGGGTGGCGCGTACCAGATCCACGCCCACCAGGTTGGATTCTTGAAAGTTGCGCTCGCCGGCGGCATAGTTTGCCAGCAGCTCATCTGCAGTGGTCATTCGGGGCATGGCCGGGTACCCCCAATCGCCGAGTTTATTCAGCAACCCTTGATTGCCAAACGAGGTGCTGATGACTCAATGCTAGATGTTGGCCATTATACCGTCTATCTACAGCCGCTCGCGGCTCACGGCGGGCAAGAAGGGATCCCCGCCGTTGTCTCATCTGCCCTCTGGGGAGAGGGCGGGGTTGCTTCTGCCACCCTTTGGATGTGCAGCTCCAAGTAGCCGGTGGCCGGATCCGGCTGACGGGAGAAGCGGTAGTCCAGGCTGTCGGCGAGGACAATCTCGGCGGTGGTGTAGATGAGGCAGCCGGGGCGCAGGTGCCCTCCCCAAGTTCGGCCTTGGGCATCGGCAACAGCCAGATGGAGATGGACGCCGTCCGGGCACAGGGATCCGCTCAGGGACAGGATCTCCAGGCATTCCGACAAGAGGTGATCCTCTGTTTGGTCAGCCAGGCGCAAGGTGGCTTGGCTGAGGCTGCCGACGGCGCTGAGGACAAAGGCTGCCTGCAAAGGTTGTTGGCGGGCAAAGCGCTCCAGCTCCTGCTTGAGGTCTTGGCCGGGCAGCAGGCGTAGGGGGTAGATCTTGAGGGATCCCGTGGGTAGAGGCTGTTGGCGCTCAGCAGCAGCGCTCCCCGGTCGCCAGCCGGGCTTGACCACCGGGTAGGCACGGGCAATCACCAGGCAGTCGTCAGGCACAGGGTAGCGGGCAGGAATGGTGGAGCCGGCGGCAATGGTGACATCGGATCCCACCTTGAGGGGGGCCACCAGCACCGAGTTGGCGCCGGTCTTGCTGCGATCGCCGATTTCTGTGAAGTGCTTCTGCTGGCCGTCGTAGTTGGCGATGATCGTGCCGGCGCCGATGTTGACCTGGGATCCCAGCTTGGCGTCACCCAGGTAGGCCAGGTGGGCGGCGTTGGTGTGGGATCCGATCTGGGTGTTTTTGACTTCCACAAAGTTGCCGATGCGGCAGCCGTCGCCAATCTGGCTGTGGGGACGCACATGGGCGTAGGGGCCTACCCAGACGCGATCCCCAATCTGGCTGTGGCTGACCACCGAGTAGAGAATGTGGCAATCGGAGCCGATGGTGCTGGACTCGATCCAACTGCCCGGCCCCAGGCGGGTGCGCGGCCCGATGCGGCACCTCCCGCGCAGGTGGGTTTGGGCTTCGATCACCACATCGGGGGCCAATTCCACCGTCTCTTCCAGGCTGCTGCTCTCGGGATCCACAAAGGTGACCCCGGCTTCCATCCAAGCTTCCTTGAGGCGATCCTGCAAAATCTGGTGGGCCTGGGCCAGTTGGCGGCGGTCGTTGATGCCCACAATTTCTTGCGGGTCGGCAACATCCAGGGCGATGGCTTTGCTCACCCGCTTGACGGCATCGGTTAAGTAGTACTCCTGCTGGGCGTTGTTCCGCTCCAAACTCGGCAGCACCCGGGCCAGGGCCGGCCAATGGAAACAGTAGACGCCGCTGTTGATGCGGCGATTTTGCCGTTGGGCCGGGGTGCAGTCCCGCTCTTCCACCAACTCCAGGATCCGCTGTTGAGCATCGCAAAACACCCGCCCATAGCCATAGGGATCCACCACCTGAGCCGAGAGCAAGGTCACATCCGGCTGGACTTGGCGGTGGCGTTCCACCAGCGCCTGCAGGGTTTCCACCCGCAACAGAGGCACATCCCCGTTGACCACCAGCAGATCCCCCTGAAAATCGTCCAGGACGGGTAGAAGCTGCTGCACCGCGTGTCCGGTGCCCAGTTGCTGGGCCTGCTCCACAAATTCGACCGGGTACTCCCGCAGGGTCTGTCGCACCTGCTCCTGCCCGTAACCCACGATCACCAAACAGCGCTGGGGCTTTAAGGTCAGCACCGTGCGCAGCAGCCGCTCGATCAAAGACAGGGATCCCAGCTTGTGCAGCACCTTGGGCAATTGCGACCGCATGCGGGTGCCCTTGCCCGCTGCCAGGATCGCCACCGCCAGCTCCCGCTCTGCCATCTTTGCCCTCCGATCTGCCCCCATCAAGTATACGCGGCAGTTGCTTGCCCAACCTGGAGCTGGTGTTCCCTCCCCCTCTGCCAAGCCCTGGGAAACTGCGCTAGCCTGGTGGCACGTGTAGGTGGGGCAGGGTATGGCCGAGAGCGAGGGCTCCGATACCCCTCTTCAAAAACGTCAGCGCTTGGTTCGCGAGGCAGCCGGCTGGCTGGCAGTGCTGGGGGTGCTGATCCCAGGGCTGCAGCGTTTTTACATGGGCCACAAGCGCTGGGGCTGGGTGTACTTGCTGGTGGGGCTGATGGTGTTGGTTCCCTCTATTCCCCTGCAGATCCTCAGCTATGGGCTACGAGCGCTCTGCCTGCTGGAAGGGCTATGGTTGCTCACCATGACCAATGAGGACTTCGATTTTCGCTTCAACCGGGATCTCATCGAGCTGGACTGGACCAGTGCGCAAGATCGGGAAGTCCGGGATCCCGAGCAGCAGTTGCAAAGTCAGTTGCAGCAAGGCTTGATCACCCGCGCCGAGTACGAGGAGCGCCGCCGACAAATCCGCAAGATCTCCTAAGTCGAGCATTAATCCCTGGATCAGGCTTTTGCTTGGACAGCCAGCCCGATCAATAATCGTTTCGGTGTCGTTTTTCTCAGCAATAACCCCCACCCAAGCCGGGCTTTTTCCTCTCCCTTGTCCATTCTGCTCTACTCTCCTGCCTGTCTGTATGTTGCCAAGTCTTCCTCTCGCAGCCGTTCCCCTCTTCTCCATCGCGGCAGCCATGCTCTTGGTCTACTTGCCCATGGGGGTGGTGGGCTATGCGCGGGCCCGCGTCGGCTACGACCTGCATGCGCCTCGGGCTATGTTCGATAGGCTACCCCCCTACGGCCAGCGGGCCACCTGGGCCCATGCCAACGGGTTTGAGACTTTTGGGATGTTTGCCTCAGCGGCGTTGATCGCCTACATCACCGGCCCTCACCCGGATCCCTGGTCTTTTGGCCTCAGCGGCGACGAAGGGGTAGCTGTGCTGTGTGGGGTGTTTCTGCTGGCACGGCTGCTCTACAACTTCTTCTACATCGCTGACATCCCCATCGGGCGATCCCTCTCCTTTTTGGCCGGATCCCTGGCCACCTTGGGCCTGTTGCTGATCAGCCTGCTGCCTTTTCTCGGCGGGAGCTTGGCCTAAGCTGGCGAGGGAAGTTCCCCCGTCATTTTTTGATCCTGCCGGTACCCTGACTCAACCTGCAATACTGGAAAAGGATGGCGTCCCCTATCCACGGCCCACTACGCAACGGTCAGCCATGTATACTCTGGAATTGCTTCTGAAAGGGAACCCTGCCCCCATCGTTGTCCACCAAAAAGAGGAGGAAGCGGCCAACCGGGCCTACCAAAGCATAGTCAATGCTTTGCAGAACGGCTCCCCTCAGAGCTTGGAGCTGACCTGCGACCGCACCGGCAAAAAGGTGTTCCTGCTCACCGGCGAGCTGTGTGGTGTGCAAATGACCTCTAAGTCGGGTGGCGCCAGCCCCATGGGAGCCCGTCCCGGTTTTTTGGCCCAGTTGCAAGGCTGAGGACGGCTCTTTTCTCTCTACCGCCAGGGATCCCCATGTCTGAGGTGGCCATTCGGGTGGAGAGCTTGACCTTTGCCTGGCCGGAACGTCCGCCGGTCTTGCAGGGGTGCAGTTTTGCCATTCCCAAGGGCCAGTTGTGGATGCTGTTGGGGCCCAATGGCAGCGGCAAGTCCACCCTGTTACAACTGTTGTCCGGATCCCTGACCCATCCCCAGCCTCTTTCAGGTCACCTGGAAATTTGTGGTCGGCTGGGCTATGTGTTTCAAAACCCGGATCACCAACTGTTCATGCCCACAGTGGGGGCCGATGTGGCCTTTGGCTTGGGGGCAGAGGCTCTGGCTTGGGCGGAAATTCACCGGCGGGTGGAAACAGCCTTGGAACAGGTGGGACTCAAGCACCTGATCCGCCGGCCCATCCACGGCCTCAGCGGCGGACAGAAGCAACGGGTGGCGGTGGCGGGGGCCTTGGCCCGACGCAGCGAAGTGCTGCTTTTGGACGAGCCGACCGCTCTGTTGGATCCCGATAGCCAGGCGGAGTTGCTGCGCTGCATCCGTCAACTGGTGGATCAAGAGGGCATCACCGCCCTCTGGGTCACCCATCGGCTGGCGGAACTGGAATGGGCGGACGGAGTAATTTTCCTCTCCGAAGGACGGGTGCGCTATCAGGGATCCCCAGAGCAGGTGCGGCAACAAATCGGGCAACTGTTTGACGCCTAAGGGATCCCTGCGATCCCAAAGAGATCGCAAAAGGGTGGCTGCACCTCGCCGGCGCCCCTGTCTAGAATAGGTAATGTATGCACGTGTTCAATTCGATTGACACAGGGTCATTATCCTGGACTCATTCCCCACTTGGATTGGCTGGTTCCCACCAGTTGATCCTCAGCCACATCCGATCCCTGCTGACCTGCGTCAATCGGCTATCCAGCGGGCCATCGGCCCCATCTAGTCTAAAGGAGCCTTGAGACCATGGGACTGTCTGAAGTCATCGCCAAAGAACTGGAAAATGCTCGCAACGTCTGCTCTGAGTACGGCGAAGGGGATCCCCACTGCCGTGCCGCTTGGGATGCCGTTGAGGAGGTGCTGGCAGCCCGCAGCCACCAGCCCAAAACTCCCAGCAGCCTGGAGCAGCACTGCGCCGAAAACCCAGATGCCGTCGAGTGCCGGGTTTACGACACCTAGTTCCTGGGAGCCCTGCAGATGATCTCGGTTGATTGCGTAGCGATCGACGGGGCTTGCTGCTGGGGATCCCTAGCCAGATTCACCAGCCTGCCGGATCCTTGCCGGTAGGCTTTGCCCTTCGCAGCTAGAAGGCCACTTTTGGCTGCCATCCATCGAAGCTAGGATCGGAACTCTCCAGAAGGTCGATGGGATCCCCACCGCCTTTGCAGGAGCGTCTTTTCACGAAGAAAGTTTTTGGGCCGAATGAGCCCGAACCCACAAGACAAAGGCTAGCGCCAGCAGCACCAGTTGGGGGAGCAGCGTCTGCCAAGTGGGATACAGGCCCAGCCAGCGCAACTTTGGGATCCCGATGAGAGGGGTGACCGGCAGCCAGTCCGCCACCTGCAAAGCGTGCAGGCCACTACCCAGAAACTTAAAGCCCAAATAGAAAACCAGCAGACTGAGGCCCCGGAAAAAAGCTCGCAGCGGCAATCTCAGCCCCACCTGCAGCAGCAGGATCGCCACCCCCACCAACATCAGGGATCCCAGTCCGATCCCCAGCCAAAATTCTTTTGCCGGCAGGGCGGGGGCCAACCCCACATAAAACAACACTGTTTCCGCCCCCTCTCGAAACACCGCCATAAACGCCAGGGAAGCCAAAGAAAAAACCTGGCCGGTGGCCAGTGCCGCCTGCGCTTGTTCTTGCACAAAGGTTTGCCAAGAAGCCACTGCAGCCCGGCGGTGCAACCAAAGGCTGACCGAAAACAACAAGCCTGCCGCCACCAGCCCAGTGATCCCCTCCAGCACCTCTTGCCGCGTGTGGGTGAGCAACTGCTGGAAAAACAGCTTCACCAGCAGACCCAGCATCACCGCTGCCAGCAAGCCTGCGGATCCTCCCAGCCACACCCAGCGCTGCTGAGCCGACTGCCCGCTCTTGCCCAAAAGCGCCAGCAGCGCCACCAACACCAGGAGAGCCTCCAGGCCCTCCCGCAGCAAAATCGAAGCGGCATCCAGGAAGGTGTAGTCGGACATCAGTTCACCCAGACAGGCGGCTCAATTCTGTCCGGAGCCAAGAGGGTTTCTAGGTGGTGGCCGGAATGAACTTGAGGGCAGCAGAGTTCATGCAGTAGCGCAAACCCGTGGGCGGGGGGCCATCCCGAAACACATGCCCCAGATGCCCACCGCAGTTAGAGCAGTGCACTTCTGTGCGGGGCACGAACAACTTCCAATCCGTCTTGGTACCGATCACATGGGGAGCAATCGGCTCCCAAAAGCTGGGCCAACCGGTGCCACTGTCGTACTTGGCTGCCGAGGAAAACAGCTCCTGCCCACAGCCGGCACAGACGTAAATGCCTGCGGCCTTGTTGTCGTAGTAGGCATTGCGGAAAGGAGGCTCCGTGCCCTCCTGGCGCAGCACATAGTACTGCTCTTCGGTGAGCAGTTGCCGCCATTCGGCATCGGTTTTGGTGACGGGATAGGTCTGTTGAGCCATTGCTCGTTGCTCTCCTACCAAGCTAAGGGATCCTGGGATGAACCCAGCCACGGTCAAAGTCAATAGCTTGCGTCGTCGCATGAGAGGTTCATCCATCCTCACCGTCTAAACAGCGGAAGGAGCCATCGCCAACCCGTTCTCTACTTGGCTGAGGGGGATCCGTCCGCTTTTGTCCGCTGGCTGTTGTTGGAGGATTGCCAGCAGATTGTCTTTATCTTAACTCTTCTTCTTTACGAACAGCCGCGTAAAGCCTCCGGTTTCCAACCGGGGGAGTGTCCAGTCCTTTTCCCCTCTTCCCGAAAGCTGAGCAGGTATCCATCTATGGGTTCTATCGGCAGCTTTTATCCTCAGCCTGAGGCGTAATCCCGTTACAATTAAGCTCGAGCAAGCTGCTTGTCCAACTCTAGACGAGTAATGGAGTTCTTCCTATGCTGCTGGTCGGCTCAGGCGCACGGTTTGTGCAGCAACTGGAGCAATCTGGGGCTCTGGCCATCTTTGTGACCCCAGAAGGGGGATCCGAAGGGCATTACCTGCGGCGGCTGCGCGGAGCCGGGTATGAGGTGGTCACGCTCTCCAGCAAAGGAATCGGAGATCTGGCGAGCTATTTGACGTGCAGTCATGGGGTACGGCCTGCCACGCTGGGCAAATCGGAGCGGCGCACCTATTTTTTCCCGGCGTTGATCGAGCAGTATCGAGCCACCTTGCCCGCGAAGGCGAAAGGATTGGTGTTTTGGTTTTACGAGGGGCATGTGCTCAGCCAACAGGAACTCTCTTACCTGGTGAAGCTGAGCCGGGAAGACAAGGGGGTCAAATTTGTCGTGGAGCTGGGCCGAGAGCGCTCCATTCGCTGGCAACCTCTGCAAAGCGCCTGAGCATCTTCTCAGGATCCTGGAAAATTCTCTGCTACCATCTCAGATAGATGGCCTGCAGCTCAGAACCATCCTGCTAGCGGCTTCTCTCACCTGTGACCTTGCCAACCGCCTCGCTGCAACAGGGTACTTGGTTTAAGCTGATCTGTGGCGCAAGTTTTCACCACTTGCCCTCGGTTCGCGAGCTGGCTTTTCTCTACACGCTGGCTGGGGCAGATTGCATTGACGTCGCTGCCGATCCCGCCATTGTGCGGGCTGCTCAACAAGGGATCCAATGGGCCCAAGCCGAAGATCCCCGGGCGCGCTCCCCTTGGGTGATGGTCAGTGTCAATGACGGGGAAGATGTGCACTTCCGTAAGGCGGTGCTGACGGCTCCGGTCTGTCCTGCCGACTGCCCCCAGCCGTGTCTGGCCGTCTGTCCTCCCCATGCTTTGACACCGGCAGCCCTTCCTGCCCAAGTCCACATTCAGGCAGAGCTGTGCTATGGCTGTGGGCGCTGTGAGCCGGTTTGCCCCCACCGGCGCATTGCCACCTGCGGCTATCAAGTTGCTTTGGCAGAGGTGTTGCCGCCTTTGCTCGAGTTGGGCATTCAGGCAGTGGAGATCCACACCTGCATCGGTCGTCAGAGGTCATTCGAGCAACTGTGGGGATCCCTGAAGCCCTGGCTACCTCACCTCCAGGCAATCTCGATTAGCTTTAACGATGGCCCGGGCCTGGAGGCCTACTTGAGGGATCTGCTGGCCCTGATGGATCCCTTGCCGGAGGTGTTGATCTGGCAGGTGGATGGCCGGCCCATGAGTGGCGATATTGGCGCTGGCACCGGCAAAGCCACCCTGAAGTTGGCCCAAAAGGTGCTGGCCATGGGTTTGCCCGGCTATGTGCAACTGGCGGGCGGAACCAATGCCCAAACGGTGTCGCTGTTGGATCCCGATTGGCCAGTGGCGGGGGTGGCCTTTGGCAGCTACGCACGACAGTTGGTAGCGGCCCATCTGGAAGGGCCGAGCCCAGCGGAGCCAGGATGCAATCCTGGATTGGCGGCGGGGATCCCGTTGGCCAAGCAGTTGGTGCAGCAAGTGAAGCGGCGATCCATTGCTTGCAAACAAACCTGTTTTTCCTGCGTTTAGTGACCTTGCTCAGCCATGAGTTTTCCCGCACAGCCCTCAACCCCAAATCCGTTGGCGGATCCGCACCGCTTACGCGAACACACTGGCTTTCCCGGCCAGGTTCAATACAGCGACGACTTGAGCAAACTTCTGGATATCCTGCCGGCTCCGATTCGCGAGCGCCTAGAGCAGCATCCCCACCTGGATCGATTGGTAGAAGTGGTGATGGATTTGGGTCGCCGCCCCGAAGCCCGCTTCCTTGGCTTTGCCGATTACCTCTCAGAAGAGGTGATCACCCGAGCCGACTTGGATCAAGTGATCAGTCGGGTTGGAGAGTTCAGCGGTGACAACCGGGCGGGCATCGCCTCTACCCTGCATCGCATCAGTGCCATTCGCAACCGCCAAGGCACGATCATCGGTCTCACCTGTCGGGTGGGTCGCTGCGTTATCGGCGTCATCAGCATGATCCGCGACTTGGTGGAGCAGGGTCGCTCCATGCTGTTGCTGGGCCGACCGGGGGTGGGTAAAACCACGGCTTTGCGGGAAATTGCCCGCGTGCTGGCGGATGAGCTGGGCAAACGAGTGGTTATTATCGACACCTCCAATGAGATCGCCGGCGATGGCGACGTGCCCCACCCGGGTATTGGCCGAGCCAGACGGATGCAGGTGGCCAGCCCAGAGCTGCAGCACAAGGTGATGATCGAGGCTGTGGAAAACCACATGCCCGAGGTGGTGGTCATCGACGAGATCGGCACCGAATTGGAAGCCTTGGCCTCTCGCACCATCGCCGAACGGGGGGTACAACTGGTGGCCACCGCCCACGGCAACCGCATCGACAACCTGATCAAAAATCCCACCCTCTCGGACTTGGTAGGCGGGATCCAATCCGTCACCTTGGGAGATGAGGAGGCACGGCGACGGGGCTCTCAAAAGAGTGTCTTGGAGCGCAAAGCCCCACCCACGTTTGAGATTGCCGTCGAAATGCTAGAGCGATCCCGCTGGGTCATCCATGAAGATGTGGCCGCCACCGTGGATCGCCTCCTGCGCAACCGCGAGCCCCTGACCCAAACGCGCAGCCTGGACGAACACGGCCAGGTGGTGATCGAGCGCCCGGCTCTAGCCGGCCCCCAATGGCCCCCTGCAGGTGCAGCACGGGAGCGAGGTGGATGGCGGCGCTCTGGACGGATGGAAGCTCTGCCCAAGGACTCCGTCCCGCTAACGCGATCAGAACCGCTCGAAGGTTGTTCGCGACAGCGAGGAGAGCCAAGCCTGCTCTTGGACAAGCGGGAGGACGCTGTCCCGCCGACGCCGGCGGGATCCCATCCTGCGGTTCAGGTCGTGGCTGAATCCGGAGCAGCCGAAGAGGAAGAAGATTTGGACTGGGAGGGATCCGCTCTGGCTCCAGCAGAGCGGCAGTGGGATCCGGATGAGCCGCTGATGATCTACCCCTACGGAGTGAGCCGCTTCCATCTGGAGCAGGTGATCCAGACTTTGAAACTGCCGGCGGAGGTCACCAAAGACCTGGATGGGGCAGATATTGTCTTGGCTTTGCGATCCCAGGTGCGCAGCCGCTCCAAGATCCAGCAACTGGCCCACTCCCGCCAGATCCCGATTCATACTGTTAAGGCCAATACTTTGATCGCCCTGGCCCGCGCCCTGCGCCACATCCTCAACATCGAAAGCGAAGACGGATCTGATTCCGACCTGGAGCTGTTCATTCGCGCCAGCTCGGGCGACGAAACGGAAGCTCTGGAAGAGGCCCGCCTGGCAGTGGAGCAGATCGTCATTCCCAAGTCTCAGCCGGTGGAACTTTTGCCCCGTTCGCCTCTGATCCGCAAGCTCCAACACCAGTTGGTGGAACATTATCACCTGCGGGCCCAAAGCTTTGGGGAAGAGCCCAACCGCCGCTTGCGCATTTATCCCAACTAGAGCAACTCGACAACTTAGCCGGCTAGCCCAAGCGCTCTGCGCCGCTGCCCTCACCCCCGGCCCCTCTCCCTGAGGAACGACCCAAGCGCTCCGCGCCGCTAGCGCGAACACCCCCGGCCCCTCTCCCTGAGGAACGACCCTCACCCCCGGCCCCTCTCCCTGAGGGAGAGGGGAGTTAGGGATCGACGTAACCAACCATTGGATGCCAGGATAAGCGGGTGCCAAGCCTTGGCGATGTCTCCTCAGTCCTCTCCCGGCCAGTCTCCTGGGGTGGCAAGTGGTCTGCCCGATCCCTTGCCCCCTCTTTCGACGCGACTAAAGGAAATTGCTGCGGTGTTCTTGCGGCTGGGATCCCTGGGGTTTGGCGGCCCACAAGCTCACATTGCCATGCAACACGATGAGGCGGTGATCCGGCGGGGCTGGATGAGCCAGGAGCAATTTGCCGAAGGGGTGGGCCTGTGTGAACTGTTGCCGGGGCCGGCTTCTACCCAGATGGGGATCTATGTTGGCTATGTGCGGGCAGGCTGGTTGGGGGCGGTGCTGGCGGGCTTTTGCTTCATCGCGCCGGCTTTTGTGATCGAGGTGATTTTTTCTTGGCTTTATTTTCGCTTTCAGGGGGTGCCACAGCTAGAGGGGCTATTTTTTGGGGTGGCCCCGGTGGTAATCGCCATTGTCTTGGCCTTTTGCTGGAAGCTGGGCCGCAAGGCGGTGCAAGACTGGAGCCGGGGGCTGATCGCGGTGGCGGCTTTTGCTCTGCTGCTAAGAGGGGTGAACATCCTGGTGTTGTTTGGGCTGGCGGCGCTGGTGGGGTTGGTGCTCTACGGGCCAAGGAGCCCTTTGCCAGGGATCCCAGCTCTGCTGCCGGGGCCGGTGTTGATGTTGGCCCAGACGGTGGGGGCCGCGGTTCCGCCAGAAACCCTAGCCGTGAGCAGCTTTTGGGGGCTGGAGCGCATTGGCACTTACTTCTGGCCTTTGACGCTGTTTTTTTTCAAGGTGGGCAGTGCCATCTTCGGGGGAGGGTTGGTGATCATTCCCTTCATCGCCGACGAAGTGGTGGATCAGTTGGGCTGGTTGACGCCAGCGGAGTTTTTGGATGGGGTGGCCATTGGGCAGTTTACCCCCGGCCCGGTGGTGCTGACGGCAGCTTTCATCGGCTACAAGGTGGCGGGGGTGTTGGGGGCGCTGACGGCGACGGTGGCGATCTTTGCCCCTTCTTTTGCCTTTATTTTGCTGGCAGCACCGCTGTTGCTGCGCATACGGCGCAACGCTTGGGTGAAGGGATTCCTGCAAGCCATCACCCCAACCGCGCTGGGGGCGGTTGCCGCAGCCACAGTGCCTCTGGCCCAAAAGGCGCTGCTACAAGAAACAACAGCAGCCTCGTTGATGGCCTTGGGGATCGGTGGGGCGGCCTTGATCGCCCTGCTGCGCTTCCGGCAGCCCACGTGGCTGTTGGTGATGGCTGGAGCGGGGTTGGGCTTGCTGGCCCGCAGCCTGTAGGTGCTTTTGCTTTGGATTCCTGGATCCCCTCTCTATTATGAAGAGAGCCTAACTCGCGCTTGCTGGGATTGACAGCGCTAACTTGCCTGGGGAAGCCCTTCTCCAGCGGGATCCCGGCCTTCCAGACGGCAGAACAGTTGCCGTATCAACAGCTCCCGTTGGCCCAGCGAGAGATGGGGGGCAAGGGTGCTTGGAAAGTGGGGCATGGCCAGAGTAACGCGATCCAGCAAGTCGGCGCGGCGGTGCTTTTGCTGGATGGCCCAAGCCCGCTGCACAAGATCTGCGGCTGTTCCCAGCTCCAGCCCTGCTCGTTCGGCCAGCCAAGCGGCCAATTGCTCCAAATCGGGGTCGAAGCGCAGCCGGTACATGTAGATCAGCATGCCAATCCCAAGCACTAGGCCTACAGCGCTGGCCACATAGGCAGCCTTGATGGAGGTTCCCGGCAGATAGGCCACCGCCGAGACGCGCAAGATTTCATAGGGGATGCGAATTAAGCTGTAGCCGACGACATAGGTCCAAACCCAGGTGCCATCTTTGAGTTTGGGAAAGCGCCAGAACATCCCCATCAAGAGGGCAAACAGAACCAGGTTGAGGACGCTTTCGTAGAAAAAGATGGGGTGAAAAAACTCAAACTGGCTGTATTGCGGCTCGCGGGCTTGGGGCGGGATGTACACCCGCAAGGGCCATCTGCTGTCGGGGAGAATGGGGGCCCCGTAGGCCTCGGAGTTAAAAAAATTGCCCCAGCGCCCGATGGCTTGGCCCAAAATTAACCCTGGCGTGAGCACATCGGCGTACTTCCAGCCGTTGATCCCGGTGGCGCGGCAATAGAGGTAAAGAGCAAGCGCGCCGGCCAGCACGCCACCGTGAATGATGATGCCTCCCCGCCAGATGGCGAAGGCCGAGAGGGGATCGTCCCTGAACTCCGACCAGTGGGTGAGGACGTAGTAGAGGCGGGCGCCCAGAAACCCGGACACCACCAGCCACAGGGCTAGGATCTCGACCCGTTCGCTGGCCTTGCCGGGCTCTTTCTCCAAATGGCGAGCCTCTGCCAGGGCTTTGGTCAGGAGCAGGCCGACCAACACGGCAATAGCCATCAGCAGGCCGTACCAGCGCAGCCCCAGCCCACCTACCAGAGGGGTTTCGGGGGGAAAACGGAAGACAAACTCTCCCGGTGAGCTGAAGGTAAGGCCCAGCAGACCTGCACTCCATGGATTCATCGACAACACCCTCTGCACCCCAAAATCCCCCAATTCAGTTCCAGCAGTCGGCTTCCATCAACCTCACCTGCCAGCAGGACGAAATCCTCTCCGGGTTCTTTGCTCCAGTTTTGAGCAGCCGTTCCCGCACCTCGATAGGGATCCATTCTTCCCGATCTTGCCACAGCAGCGATCCCCCTCAGGCTGCCCAGGCCATTCTTCTGGGGGATGTCGGCCTCAGTCGCGCTTCTAGTCCCGCAACACGTAGCCTACCCCGCGCACCGTCTGGATGAGGCGCTTCTCTCCTGGGCCTTCGATCTTGAGACGCAAGTAGCGGATATAGACCTCGATGATGTTGGAATCGCCCGTAAAGTCATAGCCCCACACATGCTCCAAAATCTGTTGGCGGCTGAGCACCTGGCGGGGGTGTTCCATCAAGTAGCGCAGCAGGTCGTATTCCTTGGCCGTCAGCTCCACCTGCCGCCCTCCCCGGCTCGCCTGCCGCGTCACTGGATCCAGCGTCAAATCCATAAACACCAACCGACCGTCACGGGATCCCTTGGGGTGCTGCAAATAGATCCGTATCCGCGCCAGCAACTCCTGAAGGCTAAAGGGTTTCACTACGTAATCATCCGCGCCGGCATCCAGCCCTGCCACCCGATCTGCCACCTCATCACCGGCGGTCATCAGTACCACGGGCACGCGGCTGCCCATCAAGCGCAGTTGCCGACAAACTTCCAACCCCGAGATCCCGGGCAACAGCCAGTCCAGCAGCACCAAGTCGGGGTTCTGGTCGCGGGCTGCTGCCAACCCTGCCGTGCCATCGCCGACCACACTGACCCGATACCCCTCATAGGTCAGCTCAGTTTCCAGGAAACGGGCCAGTTTGGCCTCATCTTCGATCACCAGAATGTGGGCTGAGGAGGATTCCGGTTCCGGCATATTCTCTCCTCAAAAGAAGAGGTGGGAAACTTGCTCACTGCCCACCAGCATACCCTAGCCGTAGGGATTGATAGTCGGGACCACCGAAAGCCTGCGCCAGTCTTGGGGAATCGCCTGGGGTTGATCCCAGAGAGGGCTTTGAGTTATCCAAAGGGCATCCCTGCACCTTATGGACTGTGGGCCATGTCGTCTCTACCCCCAATCGCATGGGAAAAACTGCCAGGCGCGAGGCTTTGGAACTGGCTCAGCTCATTCCCCCCAACCTTTGATCGCCTCCAACTTTGGCCTGGGCAGCAAGGTGGTGGTGAAAGCCCCCAAGTGGCTGTACGTGCCCAGGGTGAGATCCCGGAGATTGGCTTGTTCCTGGAGATGTGGCGCGGACAAACAGCCGAGACCCAAGCCAACTGGTTGCAGCGGTGGACTGCCGACGGGAATTTGCTCCTATGGGGAATTGAACAAGTAGAGCAGGAGCGGCAGCAGCAGCCCTTGCCCAAGCCCGTCGGGAACAACAGCGCCTAGCCGCAAAATTGCGGGAGTTGGGCGTCGATCCTGAGGCAATCGACTAGTAGGTGCGCCCGCGCCAAGAGCGGGGGCGACTGAGGGCCGACAAGATCACCCGCAGGACAGCCAAGGGATCCGCCAGCGGCGAAGACCAGAACGTCCAGGGGGGATCCTGGTAGGAGCCGCGAATGCCCGCCAGCACGCCCAAGCGCAGGGCGAGTAGGCCTAGGTTTAGCCCCAACAGAACCTGCTCTGTTAGGGAAAAGGGCAACCCCATCCCGGCCTTGATCCCCAGCCCCCCAACCGCCAAGACTGGGATCCCTTGGGTGAGCGCCAGCAGGGCGATATCCCCCCACAGCTGAGCTCTGGGAGTGGCGTCTTTCAAATCCAGGGATCGGCCCCACTCCCGCCAAGTTTCGCCAAAAGAAGTGTACATGCGCACCTTGAGCAGGTGCCGACCATCGCAGAAAGCTACCTTAAAGCCGGCTGCCGCGATCTGCCGCACCAGGGTGACGTCGTCGCAAAAGGAAGCCCGCGCCAGCGTGTAGCCGTTCATGGCTGCCAGCACCGAGCGGCGCACCAACATGCACTGCCCATTGGCCATCGTCCGCTCCGGCAGAGCAGCCGTGTCCCCTGCCGCCCCATAGCGGTAGATCAGGGTTGTCAAAAGAGCCGGCTGCAGCCAAGCTTCTCCCCAGTGCTCCAAGATAAACTGCGGCGCCAGGGTGATGAGATCCAGCTGGTTGGCCTGGGCAGTTTCCAGCAAGCGCTCTACCAGGCCCGGCTGGGGGCGGGTATCGGCATCAATACCCAGGATCCACTCAGAGGCGGGATCCGACTGGAGAAATCCGTAGTGCAACGCCCAGGGACGACCTACCCAGCCACTGGGCAGGGGATCGTCGGTCAAGAGGCGAAAGCGGGGATCCCGCTCGGCCATCTGCAGCACTTTCTCGCGGGTGCCATCCTGGGAGTGGCTATCCACCACCAGCACCTCGCGCACAACCGCTCCCTGGCGGTGCAGCCCTTCCAGGCAGGGATCCAGGCGCTTGGCTTCGTTGAGGGTGGGCAGTAGGACGCTGACCAGGCCCGGCGGGAAGGGGATCCCCGCTTGGCCAGGGGGCAGAGGGGAAGGGCGCCGCAAAGACGGCAGCAGCCGCGCCAGCAACACCGCCACCATTGGCAGCTGCAGGGCCAGCAAAATCAGGGCAGCCGCATCCCCCATCGGGATCCCGTGCGTATCCATTGGAGCTACCTTCCCACCTCAAACAAATCAAACAAAAGTTGCCCGGCGGAACCCAACCCGGCGACTTTGGTTCAGAATCAATGTGGCTCCCGACCTTGACTTTCTCAGCCCTTTGTGGATGTTTCCACCCAGCTCGGCCTCAAGGGATCCCTTGTCACCCTGGTCAAGCTTCCGGCAGGAAAGCTGGATCCCGCTTTGGTGCGGAAAGAGCTGGGCCAAATTCTTGCCGAGAAACCCAAACACCTCTTACTGGATCTAAGCCAGGTTACGCTGATCAACAGCAGGGGGGTGTCGGCTTTGGTGTAGGCAAGACGCCTCTGTTCTGCCGCTGGCTGTCATCTCAAGCTCTGCGGCTTAGGAGAACAAGCCAAGCTGGTTCTCAAGGTTACCCATCTGGATTCTCTTTTTGAGATCCATCCGTCAGTGGAAGCCGCCCTCAAGGATGTCTCCGAGTCCTGAAGGGGAGAGCTTGTTACAAGTTTTACCGCATCCTCAAATCAAAACCCCCTAGGGGCTAGTCTCCTGGTTCTCAACAGCCTGGGGCTGGTTTCTTTGGGCGTAGAGCTGCGCCTGTTGCCGGATTTCCTCCCGCACCTTGGGCGGGGCCAGGCGGGCCGCTTGCTCAAACAGATCAGGGGCTTGTGCCCGTAGGTCGGCATCGGCAGCAGAGCTGAGGGCTATTGCCTTGCCCAATACCGGGGCAAAATCGCTGGGATCCGCTGCAATCATCTCATCATAAAGGGCCACCGCTTTTCCCGTCTGGTTGTTGCGGGCGTAGATAAAAGCTAAGCGCAGGCGGACATCGTTATCTTCCGGTACTTCCTTCAGATAGTTCTCCAGCAGGTCAATGGCTTCAGAAGTGCGGCCCAGAACTAGTTGAACATCGGCCAGCTCCTGCAGAACTTGGCCATCTTTGGGATCCTTTTTGTAGAGAGCTTGAAGCTGCTCCAGCGCTCCTTCCAGATCTCCTGTCTCCCGCTGAATTTGAGCCAAAAAAGCTCGCAGTTGCCGATTTTCCGGCTCCAGTTCTACCAGCTTCTTCAGCGGCTCAATGGCCCCTTGCGGCTCGTTGAGCTGCAGTTGCGTGTCAATTAACCCCCGCAGGGCAATGGGGTTATCCGGCTCCCGTTCCAGCACGGCCCGGTAGCCGTCCGCCTGGGCCCGCAGTTGCTCGGTAACCAAATTGGCGGTGTCTGCCGAGTCAGAAGGCCCCAGTGCCTGCAGTATCGGGCCAAAGGAGAAGCCCAGGAACATGACTGCGCCAAACACCAGCATCAGGGCTTCCAGGAATTTGCGGAGGGGCGATTTGTCAGGTTTGGACTGAGGCATGAAGGGGCTCGCACCAATCTCTCTGTACTCTATCATCGGCCCCCTTGAAAACACAGCAGCCTACTGGCCAGGCCAGCGGCACAAAATTTGCCCTAACAAAGGGGTGGTGCTAGAACCTCGCCGGCAGCCCCCTTATCTTTAAACCTGCTGGAGCTGCTGCACCTGGGCCTGCAGGTAGGGGATCCCCACCCGGTGGCAATAGTCGCCGAAGCGCTCCTGGGGGTGACGCTCCTGCTTGTAGAGCTGCAGAAGAACTCTCATCAGCGGCACGATCTGGCTAATGTGCACCCGATCCTGAAACGGCTGGGCCAGGCGATCCCCTTGCGGGCTGGCCCCCAGCCAGATTTGGTAGTGGTCGGGGGCGGATCCCACCAAGCCGAGCTCTGCCAAGTAAGGCCGGGCACAGCCATTGGGGCAGCCGGTCATGCGCACCAAAAAGGGCGAATCCTGCAGCCCCAGCTCCTGCAACACCTGATCCAACTGGCGAATCAGGGTGGGCAAAGCTCGCTCTGACTCGGTGATGGCCAAGCCGCAGGTGGGAAGCGCCGGACAGGCCATGGAGAGCCGCACCAGCTCCGGGATCTCCTCTTTGGAAAGCACCTCATGGGACTTGAGGATCTGGTTGATGGCCTCTCGCTGGTGATCCTCGATGTCAATGAAGATCACGTCCTGCGTAGGAGTCAGCCGCAGGTGTAGAGAAAATTCCTCTACAATCTTGCGCAGGGCCGTTTTCAACTGCCGCTCCGGCGTATCTTGGATGCGGCCATTTTCAATGGAGAGGCCCAAAAACCAACGGCCATCCCCTTGCTCGTGCCAGCCCAGGTAGTCGTCGCTGTTGGGGATACACTTGGGCAAGGGACGAAAACGGGGCAATTTTTCCCCAACATACTCCTCAACAGCGCGGCGAAACTTGCGGATCCCCCAGTCGCGCACCAGATACTTCAGCCGTGCCTGCTTGCGGTCGTAGCGGTTGCCGTGATCCCGCTGCACCGCCAAAATCGCCTGGCAAACCCGGTACACCGCTTCCGGCGGGGCAAAGCAGAGCTTCTGGGCCAAAAGGGGTTGGGTCTCCTCCTTGCCGTGGGTGCGCCCCATGCCGCCGCCCACCACGATGTTGAAGCCCTTGAGGTTGCCCTTGCGGTCGGTGAGGACGATCAAACCCAGGTCTTGGGAGTACACATCGACGGTGTTCTCTCCGGCTACGGCGATGGCCGTCTTAAACTTGCGGGGCAGATAGACCGGGCCATAGAGAGGTTCCGGCCCCTCCAGCCTCACGCCGTTGCCCACAAACTGCTCGGCTTCCCGGACTTCCGGATCCACCGGCGGGATGGGAACCGGCTCCCCATCCACCCACAGCTCGTAGTAGGCAGAAGTCTTTGGAGCCAGGAGATCCGCCAGCTTGCGGGCATACTCCTGGGCGTAGCGGTAGGCAGGCCGGTTTTTGTAGGGGGCGACTGGTGCCATGACGTTGCGGTTGACATCGCCACAGGCGGCCAGGGTGGATCCCATCTGCCGGACGATGCTGGCCACCGTGGCCTTGAGATTTTTCTTCAAGATCCCGTGGAGTTGAAAGGTCTGCCGGGTGGTGGCCCGCAGGGTGCCGTTGCCGTACTCCTCGGCCAGCCGATCCAGGGTCAAGTAGAGCTGCGGCGGCACATGCCCCCCCGGAATACGGGTGCGCAACATCATCTCGTAGGCCCGCTCCAACCCCTCCTGCTTTCGCTGCTGCCGCAGATCCCGGTCGTCCTGCTGGTAGGCGCCATGAAACTTGAGCACCTGCACCGCCGCTTCGCTAAAGTGGGTAGTGTCTTGGGCCAGCTCCTGCTGCAAGGGATCCCGCAGGAAATGGCTATCTGCCTTGATCTGCTCCACCTTGGAGCGCTTGGCCTCAGAGCCGACAAGGGAGCTCATCTGATTCTCCAGTAATCCGGTCGGAATACCTGTGAAACAGGGTAGCATCTCCCCTGGACTGCGTCCAGTTCTATGGGTTTGAGGTGGAACAGCCTACCCCCCTCTCCCAGAGGGAGAGGGGACGGGGGTGAGGGTCGTCACTCTGTCTGAGAGAGGGGCCGGGGGTGTTCGCGCTAGCGGCGCGGAGCGCTTGGGTCGTCACTCAGGGAGAGGGGCCGGGGGTGAGGGGTACCAGGGCAGATTGAGAGCTAAGGCAGCGCTCTAGCCGGCCAGGGCCAAGCGGGCGCCGTATTCTGCCGCCGACCAGAGTTTCCAGGCAGAGTTGCCCTGTAGCTCCAAGACCAGGTCGTGGTAGGCCAGGAGAGTGGGGCGGTGGCCGACGCTGACGTAGATGGTGTTGAGGTGTTGCAGTTGCAGGTAGAGCAGCTTTTCGTTGGCTACATCTAGAGCGCTGGTGGCCTCGTCCAAAATGGCGTAGCGGGGCTGAGTAATCAAAATGCGGGCAAAGGCCAGGCGCTGCTGTTCCCCCAAAGAGAGGGTGCTGGCCCAATCTTTCTCCACGTCAAAGCCGCCCACCCGCTCCGGCAAATCGGCTAGGTTCACCTGGGCCAAAACCCGGATGAGATCTGCATCGCTGAGATCCCGGCGACGACCTGGATAGAGGAGTTGATCCCGCAGGGATCCCAGCAGCATGTAGGGCTTTTGCGGCAGGAAGAGCATCTCGGTGGTGTCGGGGCGGGCGATGGATCCCTGGCCGTTGTTCCACAGGCCGGCAATGGCCCGCAGTAGGGAGCTCTTGCCGCTGCCGCTGGCCCCCACAATGAGCAGCCGTTGGCCCGCCTCTAAACTCAGAGACAGATCCCGCACCAGGGTTCGTTCCGAGTTTGGTGTTAGCAAAGTAACCTGCTGCAGCGCCAGTTGGGGAGCGATGCGAGTTTGGATGGTGCTCTCCTGGTCGCGGGTGTGGCGCAGGGCCGGATTCTCCAACGTTTCGTAAAAGGACCCTAGACGGTTGATCCCGGCGGCAAAGCTGGAGATGCTCTGGATCTGGTTGGCCACAATTGAAAGGGCACTCAGCACCTGGCTAAAGGCGATGGTGGCTTGGGTAATGGTGCCAAAATCCCGTACGCCGCTAAAGTAAAGGGGGGCCACAATTACGTAGGGCACAATGCGCGTGAAATAGTTATAGGCATACTGAAAAATGTCAATAATGGCCTGCCAGATGATTAACAAGTCAAAGTTGCGCAGGGCAGCGGCAAAGCGATTCAAGATCTGCCTCAGCTCTAGGTCTTCTCCCTGGTAAAAGGCGATGGACTCAGCGTTGTCCCGCACGTGGACTAGGCTGTAGCGAAAGTCAGCCTCGTAGCGCAGTTGATCGAAGTTAATTTTAATCAGCTTGCGACCGGCCAAAATGGCAATGGCGGTGCCGATGGTAGCATAGATAACCAGTCCCACCGCCAAGGGGCGGGAGATGCTGTAGAGAATGCCGGTAAAGGCGTAGAGGGTGAGGATCGAGTCGAGAATATCCAGCAAAAAAGAAAGGGTGGTGCCGGTAAAGGAGCGAACGTCTTCGGAGATGCGCTGGTCGGGGTTATCAATCTCTGTGTTAGCGGCGTTAGAATCCAGCTCGTAGTAGGCCCGCTGCTCGAAGTAGCGATCCAGAAAGTGGTCGGTCAGCCATTCCCGCCAAAACAGGCCCAGCTTCAGCCGTGTATACCGATAGATCACCAAAATGGGAATGGCCGAGATGATCAACACCCCGTAGATGATTAAAAACTGCCAGAAGGTGTTCTCTTCTTTTTGCTGTAGGGCGGTGTCGATAAACCGAAAGATAAAGCTGATCATCACGTTTAATCGGTTTACCGTTAAAGATAGAAACAGCAAAAAGGTCAACAACAGCCATTGCAGCCAGCGCCGCTGAATCTGGCGCCACACCAGCCCAAAGGCCAGGCTGCTCAGAGCCAAGCTGGCTGCGGCCACCCACAGCAGCGGCGAGGCCAAGTTTCTCTCCGTTTGCGCCACCAGCCCGGCTGCTACATTGGTAAAAAACTCTGGGAACAGGGCCTGACCAACCAAGGTCACCCCAATCTCCACAAAGAACATCAAGGCAACCACAAACACCATGGCCGCTGCCAGCAAGCCAAAGAAAATCCAGCCCCCATAGCGCACCCGCGGATAAAAGTAGGGCTGGGCTACCGTGATAAAGCGGTCCCAAAGTTTGCGGTCGAAATTAAATTGAGCGGCTTGGGATTCCATGTTTGTGGTCGTGGTCAAGAGCGTGGGATCGACATCTTCCAGGCTAGCAGGCCAGGGATCCCTTCTCGGTCCACCAGGAGCAAATCCCTTCGCCTCTGAGGAAGAGCCCCGTTGCTCATGCTGAGCCAGTGCTGGTAGGGTTTATGTCCAGCCTACTTTTGCCCAAAGCTTCTGTTTTCAGTCGGGATCCCCTTGCAGCCGCTTTTGCCACGCCGCTTGGGCCGCCAGCCACACCGTCTGGACCGGCACGCGGAACTCTTGGGCGCAGGCCACACAGTCGCGGAACTCCGGCTGGGCGTTGACAAGGCGGCCATGGTGATGGGCCACCTTGATGTCCACCAGGCCGTAGGGGGTTTCCACCCGCTCGATCCGCCGCTCCAGGACGGTGCGCTGCTGCTGGGAGTGGCGGATGCCCAGGGTGGTGGTTTCCCGGAAGATGAGCTCCTGGCACTCCGGCACCCGATCCGGCGGGCAGATTACCGTCAACAACACCCCTGGTCGCCCCTGCTTCATGGTGATGGGCTGGGTAAACACATCCCAGGCGCCAAGGATCAGCAACTGCTCGCAGGTATAGGCAATCACTTGGGGGTTGAGGTCGTCAATCTGAGTTTGCAGCACCGAGACGATCTCGGTTGGCTCTTCCCCCTGGGACTGGCCAATCCAAAGACGAAACACGTTGGGAATGGGCAGCTCGCGGCTGCCGGCCCCGCGCCCCACTTTTTCCAGCCGCAGCGGTGGACAGGGCCCAAACGCTTCTGCCAGCGCCACCGCCAAGGCTGCGCCGGTGGGGGTAACCAGCTCGGCTTCCACGCCGTTGCTAAACACCGGCACCCGCCCCATCTCCCACAGCTCGATCACCGCCGGCACGGGCACCGCTAGTTGGCCGTGTTCGGTGCTCACCCAGCCGCCGCCAATGGGGTGAGGAGAGGAGATCACCCGCTCCACCTGCAGCCAATCCAGGCCGATACAGGTGCCGACGATATCCACCAGGGCATCGACGGCCCCTACCTCGTGGAAATGCACTGTTTCCAGGGGCACCCGATGGACTTTTGCCTCTGCTTGCGCCAGCTTCTCAAAAACTTTGAGGCTGCGGGCCTTGACCGCGGGAGCCAACCGGGATCCGGCAATCAAAGCCTGGATTTCCTTCCAAGGGCGGGCGGGCGGGGATCCGTCCAACACTTCTACCACCGCCTGTAGGGCAGGCTGGCCACACCGCTGCACCCGCTTCGCCTGCAGGCTGTATTCCCCCTCGATGCCCAGCGCCTGGAGCTGCTGCTTGAGATACTCCAAGGGCACCCCACAATCCAGCAGCGCCCCCAGACACATGTCGCCGGCAATGCCCGCCGCACAGTCGAAGTAAGCTATTCTCATGCCAGAGAACTGGGGGTGACAGCTATTGTAGGCAGCAACTGGCCTGGTCCGGTGATAGGAGAGGAATTAGGCTTCCCCAGAGTCTGAAGATTGAGAAGATTGGGCAGCAGATTCCCGCCAGTGTTGGATGACGTTGCCCAAATTGCGCCGAAACTCTCCAATTCCCAAGAGGGATCCGGGGTTGGGATCCCAGGAAGCCGAGAACACGCCGTAGCTGATGCCCAAAAAGCCAAGGCCAAACAAGGTTAGCGACTCCACCAAGGTGAAGTAAGGGGGCAAAGCCACCACATGGTTGGTTAAGAGGTAGTAATTGATGAAAAAGCTGCTCAGGCCCAGCCCAGAGGGGATCCCGGAAAACACCAGGATCCGCCGCACCATCCGCCGGCTGACCTCAGGGGGGATCGCAGCAACAGGTTCCTGCTTAGGCGGCTTCTTCTCGACCTCAGCAGAGGTAGAACTGGGGCGACGGCGGACGGCTTTGGAATGGCGGCTGGATTTGGCCACAAAGACAGCTCTCCGATAGCGTTTTGGATGGGTACCTACTTTTTCACCCGGATGTTCAGCCGTTCGGCCAGCTCCCGGAAGCGGTCAGGAGAATGCTTAGCGATGTAGTTGAGCAGCCGCTTGCGCCGACCGATCATCATCAGCAAGCCGCGGCGGGAGTTGAAATCTTTCGGGTTTTTCTGGAGGTGCTGCGAGAGTTGGTTGATGCGGCTGGTGAGCAGAGCCACCTGAACATCGGCAGAACCGGTGTCGGTGTCGTGAAGTCGATAGCTCTCGATGATCTGCTGCTTCTCTTGTTGCAATAAGGCCATAAGATCAAAGGACTGGATGCACTGCTTCAAAATAATAACATCGACCTTTTGTCCCTTGCTATTGCCGGGGATGATCGTGGAGACAAGGGGATCATGACACCAACCTCTGGAAATCCTCCGGCACTGCCGGCTTTGCTGGAACTGCTGAATTCACAAGACCTGGGAGATCGGCTGAGCGCCGTCAACAAGGCCAGAGAACTGCCTGGGCCAGAAGCCTTGACGCTGTTGCAGCAAGCCATAGCCGACGAGAATGCCCGCGTCCGCTATGCCGCCATCAGCCAGATGGGCACCCTATCTGGTGTCGATCCTGCCCCCCTTTTGCCCATTTTGCAGCGCTCTTTGCGAGAAGATCCGGAGTTCGATGTGCGGGCTGCTGCTGCCGCTGCCCTGGGGGATCTGAAGCAGCCGCAGGCCCTGGACGATCTTCTGGGGGCTTATCGGCGGGAAACAGAGTGGCTAGTGCGATTCAGCGTCGTCGCCGCCCTGGGGGAGCTGGGCAACTCTGCCGCCTTCGACACCCTGGTGGAAGCTTTGCAAGCAGGAGATGATCTGCTGACAACAGCCGCTGCCGCCGCCCTGGGGGATCTGGGGGATCCGCGAGCCATCCCCCATCTAGAGCCCTTCATCGATTCAGACGATTGGCAGTTGCGCTACCGCGTCTGCATTGCCCTGTCCAAGCTGGGCACCGAAGCCGCCCGCCCCGGCCTAACCCGGCTGGCCCAGGATCCCCAAGAGCAGGTGGCCGCCCACGCCCGCGCCGCCCTGGAATCCCTGTAGATCTCCGGCCAACCTGCCCTAGCTCATGGCGTTGATGATGTAATCAAAGTAGGGAGCGGCCTCGGCGGCGGAGTCCGGATCCAACAGGCTGAGGGCTGCTTCCTTCAAAAAGACCATCGCGTCGATCATGCCGGCGATGGGCACGTTGAGGGCGTTGTACATTTCCCGCACCCCTATCAGGCCGATGGACTCAATCGGCTCTTTGCTGCCGGCAATAATGCCATAGGTCACCAGACGCAGGTACCAGTCGTAATCTCGCAAACATTGGTTGTAGCGCTTGTCACCGTAAGCATTGCCGCCGGGTTGCACATATTCCGGCCGCTTGGCAAATAGCCGCTTTTGGGCCTCGTCGATGATGCGCTTTTTATTTTCTGTTAGCACCTGAGCGATTTGCAGACGCCTCTCGCCCGTAGTCATGTAGTTTCTGATGGCTTCCAGTTCGCTGACTGAGAGGTAACGCAGTTGGTCATCCGCGGTCTCGATGATCTGGTTGATCACGCTCACGGTAGGGATTCTCCTGTTTTGTAACGCTCTTTCAATTCACTTAATCAAGCCAGCCCAGCAACCCATCCCCCTAGCCAAAGGTTGGCCCAGAAGATGAGAAGACAACTTAGCAAGCTAACTGCTCCCAGTTTAGGATAGGACAGACCTTCCCTCAAGCACCTGGCCCAGCCGGCAGACTGGCTCTAAATCCGGCCTCGCAGCCATTGGGCCATCTCGTTGGGACGTGGGGCGGCCTCCAGACACACCTCTGCGGTAATCCGCCCCTCTTGGTAAAGCTTAAACAGAGACTGATTCATGGTACACATGCCCTCGTAGGAGCCATCGGCGATCAGCTCCTCAATTTCGTCCACCGCTCCCCGCTTGATGTAGTCGCGGATGGCATCGGTGTTGCGCATGATCTCGTGGGCCGCTGCCCGCTTGCCATCGGTGGTGCGCACCAGCGTTTGGGCAATAATTGCTACTAGAGTCTCCGCCAGTTGCAGGCGCATTGGCTCCTGCTCCTCCGGCCTGTAGATCCCCAAGAGACGCTCGATGGTGCGGACGGCGCTGTTGGTGTGCAGGGTTCCGAAGACCAAGTGGCCCGTCTGGCCTGCCTTCAGAGCTGTATCCACCGTTTCCCGATCCCGCATCTCCCCAATCAGGATGATGTCTGGATCTTCCCGCAGCGAGGCTTTCAAGGCATTGGCAAACTCCAGGGTGTGGATGCCGACCTCCCGCTGCCGCACCATTGATTTCTTGCTCTGGTGGACGAACTCGATGGGATCTTCAATAGAAATGATGTGCTTGGGAAAATTGGAGTTGACGTAGTCCACCATCGCCGCCAGAGTCGTGGACTTACCGGAGCCGGTGGGGCCGGTCACCAAAACCAAGCCTTTGTGCTCTTCGGCAATGCGCTTCAACACCTCAGGCGCCCGCAACTGTTCCAGCGTCAAGATCTTGAGCGGGATCAGACGCATCACCATGGCCGGGCCGAGCAGAGAAACAAAGCAGTTGACCCGACAACGCACCAGACCCTCGTACTGGATGGCGGTATCCAGCTCCAAACATTCTTCAAACTGACGAATTTGGTTCTCCGGCAAGCTTTCCCGCAGCCAGCCGTAGAACATCTCGGTGGTGGTGACCGGGTAGTTGCTCAAGACCATCTGCCCCCGATCCCGGAAACGAGGCACTTCCCCCACCCCCAGGTGAATATCGGAGTAGCCCTTGTCGTAGGCTTCCTGTACCAGTTGGCGCAGCGTCGGGCCAGCGGGGGCAGACTTAGGAGCAGCAGCGGCCACCGGGATCCGCCCAGCAGCCGTGGGGCGAGCTGGGGGCACAAAAGGCGGAGCAGCCGGACTGGGGGGCGACACCGGAGGCCGACCCGCAGCGGCAGGAGGAGTGGGCAGAGGCATCTGCGGGGGAGTGGCAGGGCCGGGCATGGGCACCGGTGTCTGCGGGGGAGCGGCAGCCACGCCCGGCGGGATGGGCCGGCCCAGGATAGGTTTGGGCGCACTGGGGGCAGGGCGCGATCCAGTTCCTTGCGGGAGGGGAGCAGCCGCACCCAGTATCGGATCCAACTGCGTTGGGGGCTCCACCTTGGGCGTCTGAGCAGCCGCACGCGGAGGGCGCTGGGCAACAGGCGGGGTCGGCGGCTTCCAACCGGAGTCTAAGTCGGTGGGAAATTGATTTTCGGGGCTGACCTCGCTCATAACAGGCCTCGCTTCTGGCAGGATCTGCGTCGATTTTAAGCTAGTATTCCCAGCCTGAGCAGAGGATTAGCTTTCTTGCCGGCAAAGCTCCGCGGGATCCTTAAAAGTTGGACGGGTGACGAATGAGGCTCAAGAACTCCTCCCGCGTGCGGGGATCCTCCTGGAACACCCCCACCATCGAGCTGGTAACCGTCCAAGAGCCGGGCTTTTGCACCCCCCGCATCACCATGCACATGTGGGTAGCCTCGATAACCACTCCCACCCCATAGGGATCCAGCATGGTCATCAAGGCTTCCGCGATCTGGCGGGTAAGACGCTCCTGAACCTGCAGGCGGCGGGAGTACATCTCGACAATGCGGGCAATCTTGCTCAGGCCAACCACTTTTTGGCGGGGGATGTAAGCCACATGGGCCTTGCCGATAAAGGGCAACAGATGGTGCTCACAGAGGCTAAATAGGGTTACGTCCCGCAGCAGCACCATCTCGTCGTGGCCCTCGTCGAAGATGGCGCCGTTGATGAGATCTTCCAGGGACTGCTGATAGCCGCTGGTCAAAAACTTCAGCGCGGCCACCACTCGCTCCGGGGTTTTCTTGAGACCCTCCCGCTGGGGATCTTCCCCAATGCCCCGCAGCAACGTCTCCACTGCGGCCACCATCGCCGGATCCAGGCTTTCTGAGCCCCTGGGCTCTTGCTCTGCCGAGTGGGACAGATCGCGAATAACCCGAGACTTGAGGTTGGCTTTGTCGTTGAGTCGCAATTCGGCACCGGATCCAGGCTTGGCAAGAGTCATAGCAGGATATTCCTTTGGTTGAACGAAGGGTTGAAGGAACTTGTCGAGGGAGACAGGGCCGGGAAACCCTCAAAACTGGGCTAGCAAGGCCACCCCAGGAAGGGCCAGCCTAAAAGGCCCCCGCCGCCGGCATGAGGGTGAGATCTTCCACCACAGCACCCCTGGGCAGGCGAACGAGATAAGCAATCAAGTCCGCCACCCACTCCGGCGAGAGCATTTTGGAACGGTCGAAATCCACCTGAACCGTATCCGTATCCCAGAGAGGCGTATCCACCGCTCCGGGACAGAGGCTGGTTACCCGGATGCCGTGCTGTCGTTCTTCTTCGGCCAAGGCCTGAGAAAAGCCCAGCAGGCCGAACTTGCTGGCGCAGTAGGCTCCCCAATTGGGAAAGGCTCGCTTGCCCGCAATCGAGACGACGTTGACAATCACGCCGAAGCGCTGCCGGCGCATCGCCGGCAGGACGGCTTGGGCGCAGAGAAAAGCTGCCGTCAGGTTCAAGTCAATCACCCGCTGCCAATCCGATAAAGCTACGTTGGCCAAGGGACCAACGTAGGCCACGCCCGCATTATTCACCAAGACATCGCAACCGCCAAATCGATCCAAAAGAGCTTGCAACTGCTGCGGTAGAGCGGGCAAGTCGGCCAAGTCGATGGGAAAAACCTCCGCCTTTCCTCCTTTTGCCTGGATCTCCGCCTGCACGGCCAGCAAATCGGGATGGGAACGGGCCACCAAAGCAACCGCTATCCCTTCCTCGGCCAGTCTCAGAGCTACCGCTTTGCCGATCCCTCGACTGGCCCCTGTGATCAAGGCACGTTCGGGAAACTGGGGCTCAAAACTCATCCACAATAAGACTCTAGGATGCGCTGTCAAGAACAAGCGCCACCAGAGACCGGTAAACTTCGTTAACTGAGTTTAACACTGATTCCCGCCTACCACTCGAATCAAACGGGAAAGGCTGGGATTGATCCTATCCCTGCCGCCATCCATCTGCCCTGAGTCGGGCCGGGCAGGACTTAAGGTATGGTAGTCTGGTGAAAAATAGTGAAAATCTTTTGCAACAACTGTCATGACTGAGTTCTTGGTTTCCTCAACGTCCACTGCTGCCCGGGCGGATTCTCCCTACATTCTTCAGGTTGAGGGCATTAGCAAGAGGTTTCCTGGCCAGCGGCAGTTGGTTTTGCAGGAAGTGGCGTTTCGTCTGCCCCAGGGAGACATCTTGGGGATTGTGGGCCCGTCGGGCTGCGGGAAAACCACCTTATTGCGCACCATTGCCGGCTTTGAGCAGCCGGATGGCGGGCGGATCCTGCTGGGGGGGCGAGTGGTGGCCGGGGAGGGGCAATGGATCCCACCGGAGCAGCGGGGGGTGGGGCTGGTGTTTCAGGATTTTGCCCTGTTTCCCCACTTGGACGTGCTGGCCAATGTGATGTTTGGACTCCGGCCCGCCACCCTATTTGCGTCGGCAGGGGGGGGCGGCAATCGCTCCTCCTCACCTGAGTTGCGAGGCGCTGCCCAACAGGCGCGGGAACGGGCTTACGAGGTCTTGCGGTTGGTGGGTCTAGAGGACTACGCCCATCGTTATCCGCACGAGCTTTCCGGCGGGCAACAGCAGCGGGTGGCCCTGGCTCGGGCTTTGGCCCCCAGGCCCAGCCTGATCCTTTTGGATGAGCCGCTCAGCAATCTGGATGTGCAGGTGCGCTACTATCTGCGGGAGGAAATCCGCAAAATCCTCAAGCAAACCCAGACCTCGGCCATTTTCGTCACCCACGACCAGGAAGAGGCCCTCTGCCTTTCCGATTGGGTGGCGGTGATGCGGGAAGGGCGTATTGAGCAATGGGGATCCCCGGAGGAAGTCTATCGAGAGCCGGCCACCCGCTTTGTGGCCGAGTTTATTACCCAAGCCAACTTTCTTCGCTGTGAGCGGCGGGAGTTCGGTTGGCAGGCTGAAGAGCTGTCGCACATCCCCTTTCAGGCTTTGGGAGATCAGCGCGACCCCAGCTTGCGCTGCGCAGAGCTGATGATTCGGCAGGAGGAGTTGCATTTGCATCCTGACCCTCAGGGCGGCCTTGTCATCCGGGATCGACAGTTTTTGGGACGAGAGTATCGCTATTGCTTGATCGCAGAGTCTGGCAAAGAATTGCACGCCTTGGCGCGGGAAGCGCTGCCTGTGGGCACGCGAGTTCGAATTGCCATCGGGCAAGGTCGTCTGTTTCCCATTGCTGGGCCTGAGGGATCCCCGCTACAAAAACAAACCTGACCCAAAAGCCGCCCTTTTGCCCGACGTTCTCCCGGAGGCATGACCCAGGCGCTCCCTATCTGGCAGCAAACTGGGTAGGCTGTTGATGGAGGGGCAGTGGCAATCTATGCAGGGATCCCGCATCATTGCCGGCACAGTGGAGGAGCGAACCGCGTTGGCGGAGTTCCGCGTCGGTGTGGATGCGGTCATTTTTTCCATCGATACCGAGCAGAATCGCCTTCTGGTGCTGCTGGTGCGGCGGCGGGAGGATCCCTTCCGCGGTTGCTGGGCTCTGCCAGGAACGCTGGTGCGACGCTCAGAATCCCTAGAGGCAGCGGCCTACCGCATCTTGGCAGAGAAAATTCGTGTTAAAAATCTCTACCTGGAGCAGCTCTACACCTTCGCTGGGCCAGAACAGGATCCCCGCGAGGCCGAGGATGCCTGTGGGCTACGCTACCTGTCGGTCAGCTACTTTGCTCTGGTGCGATTCCAGGATGCTCAACTGCTGGCAGACGGAGTGGAGGGCATTGCCTGGTATCCCGCTGACCAGATTCCCCCTTTGGCCTTTGACCACGAAGCAATTTGCCGCTACGCTCGCCGTCGCCTCTGCGCCAAGTTAGAGTACAGCCCGATTGCTTTCGATATTTTGCCCGCCACCTTCACGCTGGGGGAGGTCTATCAGCTTTACGGCACCGTTTTGGGCGAGGGGTTCTCCGATTACTCCAATTTTCGCGCCCGCTTGCTAAAACTGGGCATTTTGCGGGATACCGGCCAGAAAAGCACCCAGGGAACAGGCAGACCGGCAACTCTTTACCGTTTTGATGCAGCCGCTTTCGAGAAAATCCGGCACAAGCCGATGGTATTCGTTTGAGGTCTGCTGGAGGGATCCAGCCAGATTTGGTGGGTACAGATTCGCTTCTATACTAAAGGGGGTTCTGTACATGACTACCCGGACAAAGGCTTATGCCGAGATAATGTGCAACTTCGCTCCCACAAAGTCGGAAAAAGCTGTGGTTCAGGGTATCGATAACTAGCATGCGGCAGGAGTATCTTGACAGCTTTTGGCATGACGCAGCACTCTTGGTCGTTTTGCATCTGGAGTCAGCAGACCGTATTGGTTGCCCCATCCGTCGTAGCCATCGCGTACCTGGCGCGCGAACACATCAAGGCGCGGCCCTTCAAAATATTCCGCAATACGCTTGTAGAAGGAATCCGGTTTGGCGCTATGAGTTGTCGGAGTTTCTGTAAAGCAGGTCTGCATCTTACCAAAATGTTTTCGATCAAACACAGCCTTGCCCTTATATCCGAATAGAACGTGCTCAGTGGTAACTTGGTAAGGTCCAAATGGACATGGGCCAGTACGCTTATTCCATGTGATCATTGTATAGAAGGTGAATCCCCACGCTTCCATTAAGTCGAACGCTATCTTCAGGATAGGCTCTCCGGTGCTGCGATCCTTGCTATTGGTTGCCCACAACCACAAGAAGCTCTGCTCTTCCGCCCACAGGTTGATGGGTAACTTCATCAATTCTTCCTTGCTCATTGTGGGATAGTCCAGAGTTGTGGTTTGATTGGGACGAGCCTTGCGTTTGCCGGTTTTGCCTTGGTTCCAAGGTGGATCAACGACAAGAACTCGGTAGCGCTTATCCAGGTTCGTTGCGATGACTGAGGGATCGTCCATGGTGTGCGGGATCCCAGTTTTCTCGCCTGGCGCGCGGGCAGGCATCTGGTCTGGCGTTTTATCCAAAGAGCGCGGTGGGTTTTTTGTCATGCTATGGCTTCCGTGGGACTGGTGCAGATGAGGCACACGCCCTCGGCTTTGGGGATAAGCGTGTGGACACGGCAATTATCCTCGCTCGGGCCCCATCACAGCCTCACCGCTAAAGCGATGATAGAGCCTGTAGAAGCCCGTTTCAGCCCCAGCCAGATACTTTGCGATGCCGTTGGTGTGGGCCATCTTCCCAGAGGCACCCTCTGCAAGGGGGTAGGCCGTGGTGGAAGCAGGCGGCAGCAGCCAGAGAGCTGTGCTAAGATTAGGAACCATGATAGGTATTGTTTCAGGAGTTCTCCAAGCATGTCTGCAGCAATAGATATCGCTGATGCCACCTTTGAAGAAGAGGTGCTTCGCAGCGATATTCCGGTCTTGGTCGATTTTTGGGCACCTTGGTGTGGCCCCTGCCGCATGGTGGCTCCTGTGGTTCAGGAGATAGCTGAGCAGTATGCCGGCAAAGTTAAGGTTGTAAAGATCAATACTGATGAGAATCCTCAAACTGCCAGTCAGTACGGTATTCGCAGCATTCCCACTCTGATGTTGTTCAAAGGCGGCCAAAAGGTGGATGTGGTGGTCGGTGCTGTGCCCAAGGCAACTCTGACCACAATTTTGGAAAAGCACTTCGACACAGAAGATAAGCTGGGTAGCTCCGTACTTTAGTGCGCGACCAAGTTGCTGTGCTACGCTCTGCTCGTCTGCTGTGGTGAAAAACTCGCAAGGCCGATGAGCACAGGCGCCAGTAGGCAGGACTTCAAGGCTTTGTCTTGGCGTTTATGGGTTCACCTCTGGGCGGTGTAGGAAATCTCCACCGCTACGCAGAGGTGGGCCGATGCCTGTGCGAAGTAGCCGGGACAGGAGCCCAGATGTTTCGGAATGTAACTTTTGAGGTCTGGATGGGAACTTGGTTGATATTTTGTGCCGAGAACTCATTAGAGTGAATCTTAGAGAGCTTTGGATCCCAGCTTGACCGATTCAGTTTCTTCTCTTCTGCGAGAGGTTTTTTCCAGCGCTGAGACCCGCCTAAAGCAGTTGGAACATCACCCCAACCGGACAGCGTGGCTGCGGATTTTGCAGTCTTTGCAGCGCATGGGATCCCTGGAGCTAAGCCGCTTGGATGCCAAAATCTTGGCGGCCACTCTTGAGGACTTGGAACAGGGGTTTGCTGCCTTTCAAAACTATGTCCATCAGCGCAAGATCACCGTTTTCGGCTCGGCACGGCTGGGGCCGGAAAGTCCCGAATATCGTCAGGCCCAGTTGTTTGCCCACTGCATCAGCCAGCGGGGGTTCATGGTGCTGACGGGGGGCGGGGGCGGTATCATGGAAGCCGGCAATCGAGGGGCAGGGCTGGAAAACTCATTTGGGCTCAACATCCAGCTTCCCTTCGAGCAGATGGCCAATCCCGTCATTGCTGCCAGTGATCGGGTCATCAACTTCAAGTATTTCTTTTCTCGCAAGCTCTTCTTTGTCAAAGAAACCGACGCGCTGGTGCTTTTCCCTGGCGGCTTTGGCACCCAGGATGAGGCCTTTGAATGCTTAACCCTAATGCAAACCGGCAAAACCAAGCTCATGCCCTTGGTGCTGGTGGACAGAACAGGTGGCTGCTACTGGAAGGAATGGGATGAGTACGTGCGGGAGCACTTGCTTGGCCGCGGCCTAATCAGCCCAGAAGATCTTTTCCTCTACACCTTAACTGATGATGTGGGAGATGCCTGCCAGCAGATTGTCGATTTTTATCGTGTCTTTCACAGCAATCGCTACGTGCGGGAGCTTTTGGTCTTGCGCCTGAATACCAAACTCTCGCCCCAAGCTCTGGATACCTTGAATGAAGAGTTTGCCGACATTCTCGATGGGGGCCGGATCGAGCAAACCGAGGCCCTGCCGGAAGAAGCTGAGGAAGATATTGCCCATCTGCCGCGGCTGGTGATGCACTTTAACCAGCGTAACTTTGGACGGCTGTGGCAAATGGTGCGCCGGATCAACACGCTTCATCCAGGACAGCCGGATCCTCTGCAAATGCGCCCCGACCAAAAGTAGGTGCTGCCCTCACCCCCAGCCCCTCTCCCTGAGGGAGAGGGGAGTTGGAGGGGCGCGTTTGCGACAGCGTTGCGTAGCAATAACGGCATAACGAACCGTTTCGTTGCTATTGGATTTGAAGTGACTGGGGTAGGTTGATTGTCGGAAGGGATCCCAATGGGCCAGTTGTTTGTCAAAATCTGCGGGATCACCCGTCAGGATCAGGCGGAGGCCATTGCCGCGTTGGGGGTGAGCGCTCTTGGGTTTATTGCTGTGCCCGATACGCCTCGCTATTTGCCCCTACAGGAAATGGCCCGCTGGGTGGGATCTCTGCCCGGCCCTGTGGAAAAAGTGGGGGTCTTTCTGGATCAGGATCCCCGCGTCATCGCCGCCTGGGTGGAAGCGGTGGGCCTCACGGCCATCCAGTTGCACGGCCAGGAATCCCCCCAGGATTGTCGGCAGTTGGGGGAATGGCTGCCCGGGATCCGCCGCATCAAGGCCTTGCGCATTCGCCACCCGGCGGATCTGGAAGGGGCCAATCTCTACCGAGACTGTGTAGAGGGGCTGCTCTTGGATGCCTATCACCCCCAACAGGCGGGTGGAACGGGGCAAACCCTCAATTGGCCGGAACTGGCCCACCGATCCCTGCCCTTGCCTTGGCTGCTGGCCGGTGGGTTGAAACCGGACAATGTGCGGCAGGCCCTCAGCCACCTTCAGCCCAACGGCATCGATCTCTCCAGCGGTGTGGAACGCCGGCCAGGCGATAAAGACATCGACAAAGTCCGGCACCTGTTGCAGCAGCTCCGCTCCCAGGGGTGGGAGATCGCTTCCGGGTGGCCACTGACACATGATAGGCCGGATCCCTAGCGCAGGGACTGAATATCCAACCCCGGCTCAAACATCAGTTCTTTCACTTCTCCAAACCGGCCCATCACCCCAAGCTCCCGGTCGTTAAAGGTCACCAACACACCGCCCGCATTGCCGGTACGCAAAACAATCGATTGCTCCGCTTCCCAATTCAACTCGGCCCCTGGCTGTAAGGTAGCCTCGAAAACCGTTTGCCCATCGGCAATGACCCGCAACCAGGAGGGGCGCTCGACAACGCGGATGTCCAGACGCACCGGCTTGCGCCCCACTCCCCCTGAGTAGGCTTCCAATATCTCGGGAAAAACGCCTTGAATGCGCGTCCATTGGTCAAGGGTGGGAAACAGTTGGCGGGCCGTAGGCTGAGCTGCCGGCAGGGTGCGATCCGGAGAGTTGGCAGCAGGGGGTTGCTGGCCAGATCCCTCTCGGCCAATCCTCGGCAGGCTCACCAGCCAACGCCCAAAGGGATTGCCTGTGCCTTCCAAAAGAGCCGATAATCCCCCCACTGCCAGCACGACCAGCACCACATAGGCGACCCAAAGGTGGAGAGGGCGCAGGGCAAAGGCGGGCTGCCCACCAGCAGCCAGAAGGGGAGCAGATCCAGGGGGCGTTTTGGCCGATAGAAGTGGAAGAGCCTGCCGAGACAGGGCTTCGCCATCCAACCCCAAATAGTTGGCATAGTGCTTGAGAAACCCTTGCACATAGACCGGCTCCGGCAACCGGCTCAAATCGGCTTCCTCCAGCGCCTGTAGATACTGGGAGCGAATAAAGGTATCGTTGGCTACTTCGCTTAACGTCAGGCCCCGTGCCTCCCGTGTTTGCCGCAGCAGGGATCCCAGGGCTTCCAATCGCGTTAGCGGGACGGAGTCCTTAGAGTGTGCTGACTCTTGCATCGTTTGGTCACCTGTGGAAGAGAGGAAGCTGGTTTACAAGCAGCCCCAAATTGTCAGCAGACAAGAAGATACAGCCGCAAGCCGTTCTGTCCTTTTCTCCCCGTACCCAACATTATGAAGAAGGACGGGAAGAGAAAAAAGAGGCGATCTTGGGCAGAGCTGAGCTGTCGGCGGCGGCAAACGGGGCCAGCAAGGCCTGAACCTCTTGGGGATCCAACTGGCGGAACTGGCCTGCCCTCAGATTGCCCAGACGTACTGGGCCGATGGCTTCCCGATGCAAGGCCAGCACCGGATGCCCAAGCTGCTCTGCCACCCGCCGAATTTGTCGGTTGCGTCCCTCAAACAAAACTATCCTCAGCCAGGAGGAATCGGGATGCTTTCTCTGCCCGGAATCGGGGGCAGAACAAAACTCCACTTCCGCCGGCAGAGTGGTGTACCCCTCTAAGTCTACTCCGTCTCGCCACTGTTGCAGGGTGGCCTGGCTCGGATGTCCCTGTACCTGGACTCGATAGGTTTTGGGCAGATGGTAGCGCGGATGGGTTAGCTTCAGTGTCAGGTCACCATCGTTGGTGAGCAGCAAAGCGCCACTGCTATCGACATCCAGTCGGCCCACGGGATAGAGGCGGATCTGTCGGTTCCAGGGTGGGGGAAGCAGATCCAGCACTGTCTTGCGTCCCCAGGGATCCTTACAGGTGGACAAGACCCCCAGCGGCTTGTGCAGAAGCAAAACGTGGCGGGCCGGATCCCTGCAAGAGATTGGCCGCCCATCCACCTCGACGCAATCCTGTTCCGGATCAGCCTTAAAGCCCAGCTCGGTGACCACTTTCCCATTCACCCGAATGCGACCCGCCAGGATCCAGGCTTCCACCTGGCGACGAGAGGCCAAGCCCTGCTGAGCCAAAAGCTTCTGGAGCCGTTGGGGTTTTGCCATGGGGATTGAACGGCAAAAGCAGCAACCGAAGCTGAGGGTGCTAGGCAGCGGAGTCTTCGGGATTGGAGAGCCGGTCGGGCAAATCGACGGCATTGGGGGGCAACAGCAGCATTGCCGACTTCGACCCTGAGCTATCTCCTAAAGAATAGCTGAGGCCACAATCAAATTCTTCTGCCAGCCGGCAGACTTCCTTGAGATCTCCCACCGACCAGATGCTCCAACTGCTGCGAATCTGGTTATCTACCCACACTTCCACACGGTTGCCCTCGATGTGAATGATGCGCTTGGGGTTGATTTCTGAAACGCGGCCTGTAGACTCAGCCAAGGCCTCCGGCCCGCTGACGCCAACGGAAGATTTTTGCCTCAAAGCCCCCAGAGCAGCCATTAACTGCGGCAGAGCCAGTAAAAGGTGCTGAGTGGCTTGTTGGGGTTGCCCTTTCAAGCAGGAAACCAAAGCTTCGGCAACACTCTGGTTCAGAGCCTGCAGAGCTTGGAGAGGGGTGGCACCTGCCAGGGCGGGATCCGGTTGCAGTGGGCTTTGAACATCCATGAAAAGGCAGAAAAGGCATGGACAGAAACTTTACAGCCCTTTCGCAGGTTCGCTACAGCGACGCTGATGCCTTCGCGTTATCAGTGGGCGGCACTATTGCGACTCCCAGTTGGGATAGAGCGCTCTGGTGGTCGTTTAGGCGTGCCGCAGGCATTGATCCTGTTCAGGTAACCACGGGAAGGGCTGTGTAGTTTCTTCAGCCTAACAAATCCAAAAACTTCTCGGTGAGAAAACCTGGCTTTGACATTGTCCGCGTCGCCGCGAAGCCGTTGGCCATCAGGGTAGATTCTTTGCTCTCTTGTGCACAGCAGGCTGAGCTTTAGCGCAGATCCCCCAAGGTGGCACGAAAGTGGGCAGCCATTGTTGTTTGCTCAATTGTCTTCTTCACCCCCGGCGGTGTCCTCCATCGTTTCCTCAACCCCGGGCTCCTCCTGTTGTTGAGCCTCGGCAGGCGGTCTCAGTTGGTTGAGCAGGGTCAGAACCCGGGATCCCCGCTCCAAAGAGCGATCCTGCAAAAACACCACCGTCGGCACCCGTCGCAGGCCGAGGCGCTGGCCAATTTCCCGCCGCACGAAGGGAGTGGCAGAGGCCAGCCCCTCCATGGTCTGCTGCTGGGCCGCTTCATCGCCATAGATGCTGACGAAGATGCGGGCATTTTGCAAGTCATTGGAAACCTCGACATCCACAATGCTGACCATGCCCGCCCCCACGCGGTCATCTTTGATCTCCGAGAGCAGGATTTGGCTGACCTCCCGTTTGATCAGCTCGGCTACCCGTGCCACCCGTCGCGCTGTCGCCATTTTTGGATACCTAGGTTACCGCTCATCCGCAAACCGGCTCTGGCCGGTGTGGAGCAGAGTCCTCGTCGGCTCGATCCCCAGAACAGTAGCCGATGCTACGAGCATCTCTCTCTTCTACCTTTATCTTGAATCCATGTCCACCTTGCCTTGAGTATGAATACCTAAAGCCATCGATGGATGGATGGAGACGTGATGATCAAGACGCCAGAGGCCCTGCGGCGCTCCATTGAGCAGTTTATGCTGAATGTCACAGAGCCGCTTGACCCCTTGCTCTCCCTGAAGCTAACTCAATTGGTGGTGATGTTGGGGGATACAGCTTATGCAATGGGGTACAGCGATGGCCAACAAAAGCCAGATGAACGCTGCCGCTATTGTCCCAGCCGGCTGCTCGACCGTCCAGAGATTTGACAGAGCCCTTTAAGGTTCTTCATAGTCTAGCTCCTGGCTGTCCAGGAGGGGGGAATGAGTTGAAAGGGGTGGTGGGAACCGGCCAAGATGGGATCCCGTCCCTCAGTAGCCTATGACTTCCCCGGTTTTGATTTGGCACCGTCGCGATCTGCGGCTAGCAGACAACACAGCCCTACACGCGGCGGCGCAGCGCAGCCCGCAGGTGGTGCCGGTTTTCGTTTTCGACCCGCAGGTTTTGCAGCGGGCGGATATGGCCCCGGCCAGGGTGGCGTTTCTCCTCCAGGCATTGCAGGAGCTGCAGGAGCGCTACGCCCAGATGGGGATCCCGCTCCTCTGGCGGCGGGGGGATCCGGCGGTGGAGCTGCGGCAGTTGGCCACCGAGCTGGGGGCGCAGGCCGTGTTTTGGAACGAGGATCTGGATCCCTTGGCCCGGCAGCAGGAGAGTCAGGTGCGGGCCAGCTTGACGGAAGCCGGGATCCCGTCTTTTTCTTACCAAGATATGCTGCTGCACGGTCCGGGGGAAGTGGTGACCCAGGCGGGGGATCCCTACTCGGTTTTTACCCCTTTCTGGCGCCGCTGGTCCAGCTTGCCTAAGCCGGATCCCTTCCCCACTCCCAAGGAGCTCCAGCCGCTGCCAAGCCTGAAAGCTCAACCTCTGCCCACCTTGGCGGATCTGGGCTTTGTCTGCAACCAGCGGATCCCGGCGGCAGGCGAGAGGGCAGCTCAAGCGCTGCTTGAGGATTTTTGTCAGGGCCTGCGCATTTTGGACTACGAGCAGGCCCGCAATTTTCCGGCTGAACAGGGTACCTCTCTCCTCAGTCCCCACCTGTGCTGGGGAACCATCGGCATTCGTCAGGTGTGGCAGGCCACGCGGGAGGTGGAAGCAGAGGTGCGCAGTGAAGAGGCCGAAAGCAGCCTGCAAACTTGGCGGCAGGAGCTGTGCTGGCGCGAGTTTTACAAGCATGTCCTGGCCCACTGGCCCCACGTGGAGAGCGGCGCCTACCGGCGAGCTTTTGATGCGCTGGAGTGGGGCAACCGGCAGGACTGGTTTCAGGCCTGGTGCTCCGGACAGACGGGTTACCCCATCGTGGATGCGGCCATGCGCCAGCTCAACGAGACCGGCTGGATGCACAACCGCTGCCGCATGATCGTGGCCAGCTTTTTAACTAAAGATCTGCTCATCGACTGGCGCTGGGGAGAGCGCTACTTTATGCAGAAGCTGGTGGACGGGGATCTGGCCGCCAACAACGGCGGCTGGCAGTGGAGCGCCGGTGTGGGCACGGATCCCAGGCCGCTGCGCATCTTCAACCCGGCCACCCAGGCAGCCCGCTACGACCCGGAAGGGGAGTACATCCGTCGCTACCTGCCGGAGCTGGCGGGGCTAGATACCCCGGCTTTGCTGTGGGTGGGGGAGGATCCCAAGGGATCCTGGGCCCTACAGGAGCGGCGGCGCTGCGGCTACCCGGATCCCATCGTGGATCACAAGGTGCAGCAGCAGGAGTTCAAGCGGCGCTACCAGGCGGTGCAGCAGAGGCACTCTCAGCCGGCCCAGGGCAGACTATCCACTCTTTCCTAGCTCTGGACAAGACGTGGCAAGGACTTCCCTCACCCCCAACCCCTCTCCCTCAGGGACTCCCTCACCCCCAACCCCTCTCCCTGAGGGAGAGGGGAGTTAGAGCAGCGCGTTCGCGACAGCGTTGCGTTAATGACTTATGGAAATGAAAAGGGGATCGCCTGGATCCCCTCGGTCTTCAGAAGTTCGGAGCCAATGCCGGGTTGCCTGAGACTACGGCTTCAGCTCGCTGGGGATGCGCTCCCCGAAGAGAACTGTGTAGAGAATGCGGTAGATGTCGGTGTTCAGGATCCCGGTGGTGGGCACCAGCTCTTGGGCGTTCAGGCCCGCCGCGCGGGCGATAACTCCACTGCCGGCGTCGTCTCCAGTGGCCCACGCCACCGCAAAGGGGCGGCGGTTGCCGTTCTTGTCGGGTGCTGAAACAAATGGCTTCGTACCCGTGCCCTCGACGCCATCGATAGGGGCGCCGCTTTCTTCGGGGTCAGTGGGGGGCAGCGGCTCATCGGCAGACTCCACATCCACCAACTGCATCCCGCCGGCGTTGCTGTCGCTGGTGGTGATCATGAAGGTTTTGGGATTCTTCTCGATGAAGTTAAGAATTACCCCAATGGCATCGTCAGCCCGCTTCATGGCCTCCAGGCAGCCGGAAGCATTGAGGTTGTTGCACATGTTGTCGGTGCCCTCTTCCTCAATGACGGCGAAGAAGCCCTTGGGATTGCGGGAGATCCGCTCTAGGGCAAACTGCGTCATCTCGGCAATGGTGGGTGCGCTGGCAATGTAGTTGGGCAGGTTTTGGGCCCGCAGCTCTTCTTCAGGTTTGTCGTAGAAGGTGTCCTCTACGTTGAACACCCCCAAAACCTTGGCGGCATCCGCCGGCAGCTTCAGCAGCTCGTCGCGGGTATAGACGACGGCATACCCTTTTTTCTTGGCTTCCTCGATGAGGTTGCGGCCATCCTTGCGCTTCCCTTGGCCAAAGCGCCCCTGGACGCCTTCCGGCAACAGCCATTCCTCACCGGCCCCCAGGATGATGTCTACCCCCGACTCCACCACTTCCAGGGCAATCTCCTCGTAGTCGCTGCGCTTGGGAGCTTCAGCCACAAAAGCAGCCGTCCCCGGCTCGATGATGGATCCCGACTGCACCAGAGCCGTGCCCAGGCCTGCCTCAATGGCATCTTCCATAATTGTGTTCAGGGTGCCGTTGGCCGAGGGATACTCTTTGCCGTCGGGATCCAAGCCAAAAGTCGCGCCATGCACGCGAGTGCCTGTGGCATGCGTCACCGCCCCGCCGTTGGAGGTTCCACCCAACAGGTCAAGGTGATGGCCACGATAGGTGGTGATGACAGGCAGGCGATCCCAGTTCAAGAAGCCATCCGGGCCGTAGTGGAGAATGCGGGTGATGTCCCAGTGAGAGGCCGAAGTGCCATCGGGGTGGAAAAAGATCGCCCCGTTGCCGGTCGGCTTTGGCGCCGCCTGGGCCAGGCTAGAAAAAAGGGAAGAGGACAGCAAGCACAGCGTTGCGGCCAGAGCTGCCCTCAGAGAATGGTTACGCATAGTAAATCTGCCCTTGCTTGTTCAAGGCTGAACGTCAAGAAAAGTAACACAGCCTTGGAGCACCTAGCAAGGGCTAGGCTAAACCCGAGGGCAGAGCTCACTTGTAGCGATGGCCTGCCGCCCCAGTCTATGGCAGGGTCTATACCTAGAGTTAACTATCTCTTAACCCCTTCATAATGTCAAGGCTTCTCGTAGAGCTCTTGGGAGACTTGCGCCAGGACATAGCCGTCTTCCGGTCAAGCGGCTCTTTTGGGGGCAAGAGAGGAATTTTGGGTCTGCCAGGCCTGCCTAAGCTGTCTGAGGCATTGTTGCCAACGCCGCAGTTCCCCGGCTTCCAGCGCGATCCCGCCAAAGCGCACCTCCAGGTAGCGCTGCAGGAACTGGATGGCGAGCTCGGCTTGGGGCAAGTTGGACTGGCGCAAGTGTTCTAGGCAGGCTTCAGGACCTAGGTGGGCTGGGATCCCCACTGCCGTCGCCAGCTCCCGCAGTTGGAGGTAAAGTCTGGAGATTGCCTGGCGGCGCCGCTGCGATTTGGGCAGGGCCGTCGGGATCCAGCGCATGCCGGCAAAGGCCAGACTTGGCAGCAGGATCCCGATCATCCAGGTGGGCCATTCTGGGGGCGGCTGCCACAGGGATCCCATCACCACTCCATTGCCAAGTGTGGCCAAGAGGACCCATCCCCCATCCCGCCAGTGCAAAGCCTGGTAGCGGCGGCGGCGGCCCCAGTAGGCCGTGAAGCCGGTGATCAAAATCACCCCCAGCAGCGGCAGGCTGTTCTGTTGCAGCCTTTGCCCCCAGCCCACCAGACCGCGACGGAAGGCGGCGGCAACATCCTCTCGATCGGAAGAGACCGCTACTGCACTGGCGATCTCCTGAATCTGCCGCCAGATCTGCCGCTGGGTGGATAGATCGTACTGGATGACGTACTTAAACCAACGGAAGCGCAGGCTGTCGTGAAAATCTTGCAGGGGATCCCACCAGCTTTGCCGCTGGCTGACATTGGCCTCTGGCGGCGTGGCGTCGAAGAGGATCCATCCATAGGGGCCAAAGGGGATCTCCGTCCAAGAATGGGCATCGGCGTTGCGCACCGCCAGGTACTTTTCCTGCGCCACCCAGCGCCCGCCCAAAAAGCCATTGACCACGCGGGCCGGGATGCCAATGCTGCGGGCCAGCACCGTCAGGGCGGTGGCAAAGTATTCGCAGTGGCCGCGGCGGTGGGTAAACAAAAAGGCCTCCAAAGGCGGTTCGGCCCCGGGATCCGGCAGATCCGTGGTGTAGGCGTAGTTCTCCAGCAGGTAGTTCTGCAGAGCTGTCGCCTTGCCAAAGACATCGGGGATCCCAGCCGTGATCTCCTCTGCCAATGCGGGAATGCGCGGATCCAGCTCTGCCGGCAGCTGCAGGTAGGCTGCCTGCTGGGCTGGGTCAAGAGCACTTAGCAACTCCGCCTGGCCGAGCTGGCGCAGGCGGGGCCCCAGATCGCGGGGGATCCAGCTCACGGCGCGATAGAAATAGGGCATCCGGGGGGGCAGGGAATGGCTGACATCCCCGCTCTCGTGCAGGAGGAGGCGGCGAGTTTGCCGTTGCCATGCCTGCTGAGGGGTCATCGCCCCCCCCCGATCCAACCACTCCACCTCCAGCAGCGGCGCCACCCCAAAGACGGTGTTGGTGGCCAGCGGCTCTAGGTAGATAAGCTGCTCCAGGGAGAGGAACTGGAGGTCGCTAGCGGTGGGGATCAAGGGGGAAGCCGAGAGGGCAAAGACCCCTGCTGCAGTGGGGAAAATCGGGATCGCGCGGTTCAGCGTCCGCGACCAAGCCCGCCCGTCGTAGCGATCAAAGCTGATCCCCCGCCAGTAGAGGGACTCCACCTGAGGCGGCACCCCTGCCGGGAACTCCACCCGCATAACAACAGTGCTGTCGGTCTTGAGGGTGCCGAACTCCCCCAGGCTGACTTCCTCGGCAAAGCCAGTGGTCATCACCGGCGAGCGGGCCTGCCGGCCTAGGATCCCCAAGCTAAGGCGCGGAAAGAGGAAAAACAAAACCACCGCGAGAAGGGTTGCCAGCAAAGCCAGGGATCCAAGCAACCCCAGAAAGTTGAGGTCGATCCCGCGAACTTGGCTGGCCGCCTGCGGGTGCTGCTCCGCCTGCAGGCGCAGGTGATAGAGGGTGAGGTTAACCAGCCCCACCCCCACATACAGCAGGAATAAAAACCCAAAGCTGATGTCCTCGTTAAAGAGGGTGGCGATGGCCATCAGAAGCAAAGACAACACCGCCAACTGAATGTGGTCGGCTGCCCGCTCCCGCTGAAACAACTTGGCCCCCGTAAGGTAGAGCACCAGGCCTATGGCCCCATCCGAAAGCGGCAGCACGCCCGCAAGCACCAGGGCCGCCAGGCTGACCAGCACGCTCACCGTCAGGGGCATCCACAGGGGCGCATAGCGGGCAAAGCTAATGCGGGGCGGCTCCCAAAACCAACTGGCAGCCCCCGCTGCCAAGCAGAGGGCGATAACCGCCGGCGACAGGGCCTGATCTCCCAGACAAAGGGCGGCAAAGGCGATCCCCACCAGCAGGTAGATGAAGAGCTTTTGGACGGCAAGCAGTGGCCAGGTCATGGGCTAGGTTGCTTCGGGATCCCTCAAGTGGCCCTTCCAAGATAGCCAAGTCTTTCCTCTTCTCCTGCCCCCTATTGCCGCCACCCCTTGCGATGGGGAGAAGACAGACTTCTGCTGCAGCACTAGAATCGTTAATGTTCCTTAACTTTTGTTGTTTTTCGACTCGCCAATTTTGGGCAGAGTCTCCACCCACGCTGCACACAGAGGGGATGAGATGTCCGGCCAAAACGAAATCCATGTGGTGGGGGCGCGGCAGCACAACCTCAAAAACCTCGAGCTGCGGATCCCGCGCAATCGCCTGGTGGTGTTTACCGGCGTCTCCGGCTCTGGAAAATCTTCTCTGGCCTTCGACACCATCTTTGCCGAGGGGCAGCGGCGCTACGTGGAGTCCCTCAGCGCCTATGCGCGGCAATTTCTGGGGCAACTGGACAAACCGGATGTAGACCGCATCGAGGGCTTGAGCCCAGCCATTGCCATCGACCAAAAGTCCACCAGCCACAACCCCCGCTCCACGGTTGGCACCGTGACCGAAATCTACGACTACCTGCGGCTGCTGTATGGGCGGGCCGGGATCCCCCACTGCCCCCATTGTGACCGGGTGATTGCCCCCCAGACGGTGGATCAAATGGTGGACCAGATCCTGGCCCTGCCGGAGCGGACGCGCTTTCAGTTGCTTGCGCCCGTGGTGAGGGGAAAAAAGGGCACCCACGCAGCGCTCTTGCAAAGCCTGAGCCAGCAGGGGTTTGTGCGGGTGCGCATCGACGGCCAGGTGCGGGATCTCAGCGAGGAAATTGAGTTGGCCAAAACCAAGGCCCACACCATTGAGGTGGTGGTGGATCGGCTGGTTAAGGGCCCCAACATCGCAGAGCGGCTGGCCGATTCCCTGACCACCTGTCTGCGCCAGTCGGGGGGACTGGCGGTGGTGGAGCTCTTGCCCCGTGAAGACGAACGGGAACACCTGCTGCAAAAAGTAGCCGAGGTGGCGGGGCAGTACCTCAACGGCAAGCCAACGGAGCTGATCTTTTCGGAACAATTTGCCTGCCCCGAACACGGCTCCGTGCTGGGCGAGCTGTCGCCGCGGCTATTTTCCTTTAACTCCCCCATCGGCGCCTGTCCCGTCTGTCACGGCCTGGGCTTTGAACCCATCTTCGACCCCGACCGGATCGTGCCGGATCCCAAGCTCCCCCTCTATGCGGCCATTGCTCCCTGGGCGGAGCGGGAGAACCCCTACTATCTGGCCCTACTGGCGGGGGCTGCTAAGGCCTTTGGCTTTGAGCTCAGCAGCCGCTGGTGCGACCTTACCCCCGAGCAGCAGCAGCTCCTCCTCTACGGCAGCGACCAGGAGATCTACGTTGAGGCGGAATCCCCCCAGGGGAGCCGGGGCTACTACCGCCGCTTTGAAGGGGTAATCCCGCAGTTGCAGCGGCACTACCAAGAGACCACCGCCGAAACCTACCGGCAAAAGCTGGAGACCTACCTGACCTACCGCCCCTGTGCTGCCTGTGGCGGATCCCGGCTGCGGCCAGAGGCCCTGGCCGTGCGCGTCGGTGGCTACCGCATCACGGATCTCACCGAGATCTCCATCCGCGACTGCCTGCAGCGCCTGGAGCAGCTCCAGCTTACCCCCCGCCAAGCGCAGATTGCCGAGCTAGTGCTGCGGGAGATCAAAACCCGCCTGCAGTTTTTAATTGACGTGGGCCTTGACTACCTCACCCTGGCCCGACCGGCCATGACCCTTTCGGGGGGCGAGGCGCAGCGGATCCGACTGGCCAGCCAGATTGGCTCCGGCCTGACGGGGGTGCTCTACGTGCTGGACGAACCCTCCATTGGCCTGCACCAGCGGGATAACCAACGCCTCTTGCAAACCCTATTCCGCCTACGGGATCTGGGCAACACCTTAATTGTGGTGGAACACGATGAAGAGACCATTCGCGCCGCCGACCACATCGTGGACATTGGCCCTGGCGCTGGCATCCACGGCGGAGAAGTGGTGGCCCAAGGATCTCTAGCCGACATCCTAGCCTGCGAGCGCTCCCTCACCGGCGCCTATCTGTCGGGGCGGCGGCGGATCCCAACCCCAGCTCAGCGGCGACCTGGCAAAGCCGTCTCCCTCAAGCTCACCGATGCCCACAAAAACAACCTCAAGCACATCGATGTGGAGATCCCCCTGGGCAAGCTGGTCTGCGTCACCGGCGTCTCCGGCTCCGGCAAGTCCACCCTGGTCAACGAGTTGCTCTACCCTGCCCTGCAACACTCCCTCGGCCAGAAGGTGCCTAAGCCAACGGAAATGGGGGAGCTACACGGCATTGAACACATCGACAAGGTCATTGTCATCGACCAATCCCCCATTGGCCGCACCCCCCGCTCCAACCCCGCCACCTACACGGGCCTCTTTGATCCCATCCGCCAGGCCTTTGCCCAGACTCTAGAGGCCAAGGCCAGGGGCTATCACTCTGGCCACTTTTCCTTCAACGTCAAGGGGGGGCGCTGTGAAGCCTGCAAAGGGCAGGGGGTGAACGTGATTGAAATGAACTTCCTGCCGGATGTGTATGTTACCTGCGAAGTGTGTGGGGGCAGCCGCTACAGCCGCGAGACCCTCCAGGTCAGGTACAAGGGCAAAAACATCGCCGAAGTCCTAGACATGACAGTGGGGGAGGCGCTGGAGTTTTTTGCCGCCCTACCCCCTGCCGCCAAGATCCTGCAGACGCTGGCCGATGTGGGCCTTGATTACATCAAGCTGGGTCAGCCCGCTCCGACGCTTTCCGGGGGGGAAGCGCAGCGGGTGAAGCTGGCGGCAGAACTGGCCCGCCGCTCCACCGGCAAAACCCTCTACCTGCTCGATGAACCCTCCACCGGCCTGTCGTTCTACGACGTTCACAAGCTCTTGAATGTTCTGCAGCGGTTGGTGGATGCGGGCAACACCGTGCTGGTGATCGAGCACAACCTGGACATCCTCCGCTGTGCCGACTGGATTATTGACCTGGGGCCGGAAGGGGGCGACCAGGGCGGCCAGATTGTTGCCGTCGGCACCCCTGAAGAAGTGGCCGAGCATCCCGGATCCCACACGGGGCGCTACCTAAAGCAGGTTTTGCAACGACATCCCCCCGGCCACTGAGTAACTCAGGGTTACTCTGAGCCTTTTGCCCGTGTGGCATGATGATCCAGAAGGAAAAGGTTCGCATCCTCCCCAAGGGTAGAGCCAAAGAACTCCGTCCCGCTAAAGTGCTCCGCAGTGCTGACGCGAACGGTAGACCATATATGCCTGGAGCGACCGGAGTCCTTATGGTAGGGCAGACCCTGGGTGGCCGCTATCAGATCCTAGAAGAACTGGGATCCAGCGGGCAAACCTACCTGGCCCAAGATGGCCATCGCCCTGAACAGAGCTGGGTGGTGATCAGGCGTTGGCAACCTCGCTCTCCCAAGGGGGAAGAGCCCTCTGCCGCCCGGCAGCGATTTGAACAGGCAATGGCGCTGTGGGAACGCCTGGGATCCCATGAGTGTATCTCACGCCTGCTGACTTATTTTGAGCAAGAGGGAGATTTTTACTGGGTAGAAGAGTGGATCGAGGGGCAGACTCTGGAACAGGCCCTGCGCCAGGCCACTGAGCAAGGTCAGCCTTGGACAGAAGCTGAGGTGCGGGCCTTTTTGCAAGATGTGCTGCAAACCTTGGCCTTGCTACACAGTGAGGGGGTAAACTGCTGCAACCTAGAGCCCTCTCGCCTGATCTGTCGCCGGGCGGATGGCCGCTGGGTAGTGTTGGGCTTGGGCTGCTGCAACTCTGGGCCCGAGGCTGCCGACAGCGATCTGGAGGCACTTGGGCTCATCGCCATACAGGCCCTCTCAGGGATCCCGCCCCACAAGCTGTTTCGCGACCCGTTGACGGGGGAGCTGCGCTGGCACGATCTGGCTCCTACCAGCGCTCCTTTTGCCGCTTTTTTGGATTGCCTGGGGGGTTGTGACCCGCGGCAGCGCTTTGCTTCGGCAGCGGCAGCTTTGGCCGCTCTCCAGGCTTTGCCTCTGGCAGAGGGCGTCTCTCCCGGCGCTGAGATCCTGCCCGACCCTGTTGCCGCCGCTCCCTTACAGGAGCCGACTACGCCGCCGCGTTCCTCGGTATCACTGCGGGCGCGTTTCTGGATCCCACCACTTTGGGCGGGGAGTAGTCTGGCGGCTTTGCTGGTGCTACTCGGAGTTGCTGCCTGGCAACTGGCGGCCAACCTCAGCCTGTGGGGAGAGAAGGCAATTGTGCCCAGGGACTCTGTCCCGCCCGCGGGAACGATGGCAAACTTGGGATCCGCTGGGCTCAAAAGCTTCAGCTCCCCAGAGCAGCCGCCCAATCCCTCCAGGACTGGATCCCTATCCTCTTCCAGCCCTGCCCTCAACCTAGCTGACTGGGCCAAGTCCTTGCGGCTCAAGGCCACACTGGAAGGCCCCGCCGCTATCACCGCTCTGGCCATCAGCCCGGATGGAGATCTCCTGGTTGCCGGGGGAGACGACGGTGTCATCCGCTTTTGGGATCCCCAGGCCGGCCAACTGCTGCAGAGCTGGGTAGGCCACGAAGGTTCGATTGAGACGCTGGCCATCAGCCCCGATGGTACCTTTTTGGTGAGTGGGGGGGCCGACAAGACGGTGCGGGTCTGGGATTTGGCCCCTGCCTTGCCGTCGCGGGAAGGGGTGCCACGGCTGCAGTTGCAGGGCCACACCGAGCTGATCAACAGCGTCGCCATCAGCCCCGATGGCCGTTGGATTGCCAGCGGCAGCGCCGACCGTACCATTCGCCTTTGGCAAGCTGAGGATGGCCAGTTGGTGCGCACCATCGACAGCGCCGCCCACCCGGTTACCCAGGGGTCAGGCATTACGGCGGTGGCCTTCGCTCCCTCTGGGGTGGCGGAAAAAAGGAGCCCGCCCTGGATCCTGGTGGCCGCCAACGGGGATCCCACCGTTCATCTTTGGGATCCCGGCAGCGGGGCTTTGTTGAAAACCCTGGAGGCCGACTACCCCATCGAGCAGGTGCTCCTCAGTCCCGATGGCCGCCACTTGCTCGCCGCCAGCGCTTCCGGCGTCTGGATCTGGAACGTGGGCACGGGATCCCTCGAGCGCACTCTGGCCCAGCCCTTGTCTGGCTTGGCCACCCTTGCCCTCAGCCCCGATGGCCGCCTGCTGGCCAGCGGCACCGATCACCGCGCCCAGCAGATCAAACTCTGGGATTTGGGCAGCGGCAAAGAGTTGCGCACCCTGGGCGGCCAGACTTGGATGGTGAGTGCTCTGCTGTTTGGCCCCAACGGGCAAACCCTTCTCAGCGGCGGTGCCGATGGCGCCATTCGCATCTGGGGGCCAGAACATCCTGCCTCAGAAGGGGACTCAGCCTTGAGGAATCGAGCCAGGTAAAATACTCCACGGAGAAGGGATCCCAGCAGCATGGGCAGAGTGGTCATTATCGGGGCAGGGCTGGCCGGCTTAACCTGCGCCAAGGTGCTGAGCCAGGCGGGTTGGAGCGATGTCCTAGTCCTGGAAAAAAGCGACGGCCCCGGCGGGCGGGTGCGCACCGACGCGGTGGAGGGCTTCCGTTTGGATCGTGGCTTTCAGGTGCTGTTTACCGCCTATCCCCAAGTGCGGCGGCATCTGGATCTAGGCCAGCTCAATCCCTGCCCCTACCGTCCGGGAGCGATGCTGGCCCAACCCGGTCGCTGCTGGCTGTTGGGGGATCCCCTGCGGGATCCGACCAGCATTGTCCCTTCCCTCTTCAACCCCTTGGCCAGCTTTGGCGACAAGCTCAAGGTGCTACAGTTGCGGGCGGAGCTGGCGCGGCGCACCCCAGAACAGGTTTTCCAAGAAGGACTGGGGGGATCTGACCGCTCGGTGCGGGAGTTCCTAGAGGAGTACGGATTTTCCCAAAAGATCTGCCAGCACTTCTTCTACCCCTTTTTCCGCGGCATTCTTTTGGATCCAAATCTGGCCAGCAGCGCCCGCCTCTTTGCCTTTTATTTCAAGATGATGGCCGAAGGAGCCATCGTCACCCCGGCGCTGGGCATGGGAGAGATTGTCCGCCAACTGGCCATCCACCTTGCCCCAGAGCAGATCCGCTACCAAACCTCGGTGGAGCGCATCCTGGTGGAAGAGGGAAAAGTGCGCGGGATCCGCACCGCCAAGGGCGAGGAGATCCCTGCCGAGTGGGTGGTCTGCGCCACCGATGCCCCTCAAGCGCGGGCCTGGCAGGCCGAGCTCTGCCCTCAAGCTGCTGCGCCCATCCCCACCCAGGGACGGGCGGTGACCTGCCTTTATTTCTGCGCCCCCTTTTCCCTGACCCGTGGCGCCTACTTGTACCTCAACGCCAGCGGCCAAGGCTGGGTCAACCACTGGGTGCAGCTCACCCACCTCAGCCCGGCGCTGGCTCCTGCCGGTCAGCATCTCTATTCGGTGACGGTGTTGGGGGATCCCCCTTTGGGCAATGAGGAGCTGGCCCAAGCCTGCCGGGCAGAGCTGCAAACCTATTTTCCCAAAGCCCCCTTGGAACGATTGCGCCTGCTGCGGGTGTACCGGATCCCTTTTGCCCAGTTTGTCCAGCCGCCCGGCTTTCAGCAGCATCTGGTTCCCACCTGCAGTGGCCTGCCGGGCCTTCTCTGGGCTGGAGAATACACCCACCAGAGCAGCCTTGAGGGATCCCTGCGCAGCGGCGAACAAGCGGCGGCCTGGATTTTACAAAAATCTTCTGTATAGCAAGACACAGACTTTGACTTTCTTAATCCCCTTCTCAGCCCAAAAAGGGGGATGGCGTGGTATGAAGGGGGTGGTTGCCACAGGGATCCCTCTACCATGCAAAGCGCTACTCTTAACCCGTTTTTCCTTCTGCAGCGCTCGTTTGAAGTTGTAGGCCCCGTCTATGGGCCGCTGTTGATCCTGGCCTCTCCCGGCTTCTTCATTCCCATCGTCGCAGAGCTGATCCCACTTTTTGGGGGGATCCTCAATTTGGCCTACAGCCTAATTGTTGCTCCCATCCTGGCTGGCGCAGCCTTTTGGCTGGTGGATCAGCACCTGAAGCGGCAAGCTCCCCTACTGGGCAACAGCCTCGACTGGGCCCTCTCGAAGGCAGTGCCCCTGGTTTTCGGCAGCATTCTGCTGGCGCTAATTGTCATGCTTGGGATGCTGCTGTTTGTGCTCCCTGGTATCTACTGGGGGGTAAGGCTGGTTTTCACTCTCTGTGCGATTGCCCTGGAAGGCAAAGGTGCCACGGAAGGTCTGGGCTACAGTTGGAACCTCGTCAAAGATCGCTGGTGGGGCGTGTTTTGGGCTTTGCTGGCTGTGAGTTTGATCTTCGGCATCCCACTCCTGATTTTGTTTCTTGTTGGGGGGATCCTGGGAGCTGCCTTGGGTGCGGTTGTGGTTGGAAATGCTGCCGTCACAGCAGTTGCGCCCATCCTCGATATCTATACGGTGCTCCTGTTCCGATCCCTGCAGCAGTTGAAAGAGCAAGCGGCCTACCAATAGCTAAGAGTTTTTACCCCTGTTTGGATGGCAAAAAGGGGATCCCTGTGCTCCGTCTTGAGACGAGAAGGGATCCCTTTCCTATTTTTGCCATCACTGCCCTCACCCCCGGCCCCTCTCCCAGGGGGAGAGGGGAGTGCTCTGCCAGACCTCTAGTTAGGAAGAAGGGCGCTCCAGGATGCCGCCCCCCAGCAGGAGATCCCCGTGGTACCAGACGGCGGCTTGGCCAGGGGTGACGCCAAATTGCGGCTCGGCAAACTGTAGCTTCACCCGCTCCGGCGATTTTGGGATCACCATAGCCGGCACCGGTGGGGTACGGTAGCGCACCTGCACTTCCACGGCCAAGGGTTCTGCCGGCGCAGGGATCGAGACCCAGTTCACCCGCCGCACCCACGCCTCAGCTTGGGTGGCTTCTTCCCGCTCTCCCACTACCACGCGGTTCATGGCCGCATCGATGCGCACCACATAGAGCGGACGGGAAGAGGCAATCCCCAGCCCCTTGCGCTGGCCGACGGTGTAGTGGTGGATACCTTCGTGATATCCCAGGACTCGCCCCTGGGTATCGACAATTTCCCCCGGCCTTTGACCCAGGTGCTGATCCAAAAAGTTGCGCATCGAGCCGTAGGTCTCGATCAAGCACAGATCCTGGCTTTCGGGCTTGTTTGCCGTAACCAAGCCGTAGCGCGCGGCAATCTGACGGGTCTGGGCCTTGGTGTACTCGCCCAAGGGGAAGAGACTGTGGGCCAGGTGCTCCTGGCTGAGGTCGTAGAGAAAATAGGACTGATCCTTCTGCCGATCCACCGCCCGCAGCAGTTGATAGCGCCCCAGCTCGGCCTCAAAACGCACCCGCGCGTAGTGGCCGGTGGCGATCTGAGAGATGCCCAGCGTCTCGCGGGCATAGGCCAGCAGGGGGCCGAACTTCACCAGCTTGTTGCATTGGGAGCAGGGCAGCGGTGTGATCCCCTCCCCATAGCCGGCCACCAAGTAATCGACAATGGCGGCCTGAAACAGCTCACGGCTATCCACCACATGGTGGGGGATCCCCAATTGCTCACAGATGGCAGCAGCATCCACCAGGCCGTCGGTGCAGCACTGGCCTTTCCCCCGCATCAGCCAGAGAGTCACTCCCTCCACGGCATAGCCCTGTTCGTGGAGAAGGGCCGCCACCGTGGAGCTGTCTACCCCCCCAGAAAGGGCCGCCACAATGCGGGGCCGAGAGGGGGATCCGGCTATCTCCGGAGCAACTAGAGGATGGGGGCTGGTAACCATCGCAGCAGGGGATCAGGAAACAACAAGGGTCGGCAAATCCTCGCCTCCCTACACCAGGCCAAACCCGGATTTCCAGCTTAGCTTGCTTCCGAATCGGCTGGCCGGGATCCCGCCTCAGGCATGGGCTCTGGGAAGCCCCTTTGGCGCAGCCGCCGCAGCGAATCCAAAGCTGCCGCGGCAACGCTATCGTGGGGATCCCTGGCCAGATAGTTGAGGGCAGAAACACTCTTGGGCGAGGGCAGATTTCCCAAGGCCTGGGCCAGCCGCTGCCGCACCAGCCAATCTTCCGACTGGGCAAACCGCAGGATGTGATCCAAAGCCCGCAGATCCCCCAGTTCTCCCAGAGCTGCAATGGCCGCCTGCTGCAGCAACACTTCCGGCCCCTCCAACGCCCGCAGCAGCACCTCATAGGCCCGTGGATCCTTCAGGTTGCCCAGGGCCACGGCGGCGCTGAAGCGCACCAGCCACTCCACATCTTCATAAAAAGCCCGCACCAGGGCCTCAAAAGCCCGCGGATCTTCCAAGTAGCCCAGGGCGCCTGCTGCATCGGCGCGAATGCCGTAGTCCGGGTCTTGGGTGAGGATCTCCAGCAGCTTGGGCAGACAGGCGTCCGTCTGCTTGATCCCCAGGGCAAAGACGGCAAAAGAGCGCACCTGCAGGTTTTCGTCGTCGATGACCTGCAAAATCAGCGGCACCGCCTGCTCCGCTGGCACATCCCGCAACTGGGCCAAGGCCACCATGCGATCCGCAGGGCGTTGGCTGCGCAAGCGTTGGGCGATTTCCTCCAGACGAGCGGGGTTGACAGGATCCAGAGCAGAGACAGTCATGGTCTTAACAAATATTTACAATCTTTCTCCAGTATGACAAACTTTGCTGCGCTCGGATAGGGGCCGGCTTTGCCTACCCCGGTCGGGATCTCTATCGACAGGGGCCGAGGTTTTGATTGGAAATCCTAGCATTGTTGCTGAAAAAAGCAGCTCGATTGAGCCCCATCCCCAAGATTTTGGCTATTTTGGTGATGCGAGGCTCTCTGCCGGTGGTCTCTATGCTGAAATCTTCGCCTGGTCGCCAACTGCTCTCACTTGGGATCCTCCTGCTGTCGGCAGGGGGCATGTTGTGCTTGTCCCCTCGTTTATCTTCTGCTTTGGCCAACGAACAAGCGGTTCCCGAAGCGGAGCTGGCGCTGCAGCCGCTTTTGCCGCCGGGATCGCGCATCCTCCGCTCCCGTCGGCTGAGCGACACAGAAGCCGAGATCTGGGTGGAGTCGCGCGGCGGCAGCAGCCCTGTAGTTATGCGGCTCAACGCCTCAGGCCGTTGGGAACAGGATATGAACGCTACTCTGGCGCGGGGAGCCAGCCAGATGCAGGCTCTTGCCCGGCAACAAACGGCGAGCCTGCCCGAAGGCTTTGGCCAAACTGCTCCCGACCAACCTCCGCCGGTGCCTTCTCTTCTGCAGGCTACCCAAGCTGCCTCTAGCCTGATCCCACCGGTGGATCGGGAGCAGGAAACCCAGCGGGCCTTAAGTGGGGCCGGACGGGCGGATCCCTTTGTGCCCCAAAACGTGCGTGCCCCTGAGCCAACCCTTGACCTGCCACCTCTGCCTCCGCCTCCGGAACTGCCTCCGCCCGGTGGCGAAGTGCCCGTAGCAGTGGCCACGCCGCTCCCGACGCCCACTCCTGACCCGGCGGCCTTTGCCCGCAGCGTGCAGGTTTCTGGGATGATCCAGATTGGTGGCGAATCCTTTGCTTTGGTTTCTGGCCCAGGCGTCATCCCTTCTGTGGTGCATGCCGGGCAGAACTACCAAACTGCCAAAGTGGCCGGAGTATCGGTGCCAGAGCGACGGGTTGTGCTCTCGGAAGGAGGCGAGACCGTCGTGAAGACAATGCAAGACACCACTGTGATTGTGGGTGCGCCCTAGCCGTGGCTATTCCAGAGCCCAGCGGTTTGATCTATTCTCCCGCCTCTGGGCAAGGGATTTTTCCAAAGTCAAGTCTAACTCCCCTCTCCCTCTGGGAGAGGGGCCGGGGGTGAGGGTGCCTCTGGGAGAGGGGTTGGGGGTGGTCGCGCTAGCGGCGCGGAGCGCTTGGGTGCCTCTGGGAGAGGGGCCGGGGGTGAGGGAGTCTGGGAAAATCAAAAACGAGGCTCGCTGTTGAGGCGTGACGGCTGCTGTTTTAAATAGCGCAAGAACTCCCGCAGTTCGGCCTCATTCAGTTGGTGGCGAGATTTTTTCTGGAAGCGACGCTCCAGGAACTCTTGTCCTTCCTTGCGGCCCCAGCCAATACGCTGCATCTCGACATCTGTTTGAGCAATGATGTCTGATAGATCATCTCCATAGGCTCCCGGCTCGCTCAAGCTGGGCAATTCTGAGGGAGTCGGCTTCGCAGGGATCCCTGTTGGCTCAGGGGCTTGAGGGGCAGGAGAAGAGTGGGTGCGCCCATTGGCCAAGGCCAAGTCGGGAGTTGGCAAATAGGGCAGCCTGGCGGCAGCAGAATCCATACCCAAGCTCAAGGAAGTTGCGGAATGACCGAATCCTGCGTGGTTTAAAGCGCGCTTCAGCGCAGCATCTTCCGCTTCTTCTACTGTGTTGGAGCCGGCAATACCACTGCCCAGAACCGTGTTGTTCACCACCACCTGGGCTTTGACAATGTAGATCCCTTCTTCTACGCGCAACAGATCGGTGAGCAAACTGCCCATAGGGTACCGATCTCGAAACTGTTGAATCATGTTTGCGCCGAAACCTGTCGCTGCTCGGGTCTTGACTACAAGCTAGCTTGAAAGTACGCCTCACATCCAGATCTCAACGCCTCAATCTCAAATCAACATCGGCTAAAGATGTCTATCGAGCAGATCCCAACAAGAAGAGAAGTCTTTCCCAACAGTCAGCGTTCGGCTCGACAAGGGTATGCTATGGCCAAGGGATCCAGTTGCCAAGGTTGCCCTGAGTGGCTGGCTTGGAAAAGGAAAACTGATTTATTATCGCTGCACAGCAAGGCATAACGGAGAACCATGGCTAGCGATACAACCGGGGTCAGCTCAGCCAGTTTGGGGCAGGCAGCCATTCGAGAGCGCAATTATGGCACTGCTTTGCAGTTGCTGCGGCGGGCTTATCGTGCGGATCCCAGCCCGGAGAATGCCCGTTGGCTGGCCACCGCCTACGAAGAAGCGGGGTATGCCCAATTGGCCGCCCTCTATCGAGAATTGGCCCAAGAGCGCAGGGAGACTCCCAAAGCAATTCAATTCCAAGCCCCCAAACCTCCCGGCGCCCTTGCAGAACTGAAGCAACCCCCTTCTGAACCGCCGGAGCGCAAGACCATTCCCTTGCCCCAGCCGATCCCACACCCAACCCCACCGGCATCCTCTCCGGATCAGCCGATTTGGGTCTACAAGCCCGCCCCCATTGACCCCAAAAGCATCAGCCGTCAAACGCCCCTTCGATCTCAAGCCGCGGAGCCTGCCCCTTCCCCTCAACAATCGGCGGAGAGGAGCAACTATCTGCCGGTTCAACACGCCCCGGATTTACAAAACCCGCAGCAGGGATCCCCCTTCCTGCGGCGGCTGAACCAACTGCATCGCCAGTTTAAGGATCGGCCCACGGCGGAGCTGGCTCTGCAACTGGCGGAAGCCTACGACGAGCAGAAGAACTTCAAAGAGGCCCAGCGCTACTACCGAGAGGTGTTGGATCTGGATGATTCCTGGCTGTTGCGACCAATGGTGCAGGAGCGCCTGGAAGAGCTGCAGCAACTGCAGGAGCAGGGTTCTTTGGCGGATCCCTCGGCCCAAAGTTTGCTCAAGCTGGCCGAGAAGTTGGAGCAGGAGGGGGAAATCGCCCGGGCCGAGCAAGTTTACCGCCAGATCCTAAAAATGAATGCCACCCTGGATGTTTATGCTAAGGCTCGCAAGGGGCTAAATCGGCTCTATCCGGACGGAAAGCGGTGAACGGCAGACCCTCGCATTTCCCCTGAACCGTCACAATTCGGAAGCAGCTTCTCCTCAAAATGGATCCCGCGGGTCGAGGGCATCTCGCAGACCATCCCCCAGCAAGTTAAAAGACAAAGAGGTGAGCACCACCATCAGGGTGGGGGCTAGCACCAGCCAAGGCTGCAGAATGATTACCGAAGCATTGGTGGCCAGCGACAGCATATTTCCCCAAGACGCATCCGGCTGTTGGATCCCCAGGCCGATCAAGCTCAGCACCGACTCCGCCACGATGTAGCCGGGCACCGCCAAGGTTGCCGAGATCACCACGTAGGTGGTGGTCTGAGGCAGAATATGCCGCACCAGCAGATACAGGGATCCGGCCCCGGCCACCCGCGCCGCCTGCACAAAGTCTCGCTCCCGCAAGGACAGCACCTGGCCCCGAATGACCCTGGCCAAGCCCGCCCAACCCACAAAAGAGAGGATGGCCACAATCACCAAAAAGCGCTCGGCATTGCTGAAGGGCACGCCGGTCAGCGGGTTCACCTGCAACACCGCCGCCAGCGACACCAGCAAATACAGGGTTGGGATCGACATCAACACCTCAGTCAGCCGCATCAGCAGCGTATCCACCCAGCCGCCGAAGTAGCCGGATATGGCCCCCACCAGCAGGCCGATGGGAAAAGAGATGCCGATGCCCACCAGGCCAACAAACAGGCTGACGCGCCCGCCATAGACCAGACGGCTGAAGTAGTCGCGGCCCTGATCATCCGTGCCCAGCAGGTGCAGCCGCGCTACCGGCAGCCCTTCCTCTGGCCGCAGGGGGACGGTGCCGAACAAATGTCGATCCCAGGGGATCAGCCCCAGCCAACGGTAAGGAGTGCCGGCCACAAACAGGCGGATCCCGGCGGGACGGCTGCTATCCACCAAAAGCGGACGTTCGCCCGTTTCCAGATCCACCGGCCCCTGGCGGGTGGGGTAAACGTGGGGCCCCAGCCAAGCGCCCGACTCATCCCACAAGTGAATGGCGGTGGGGGGCAAAAGGGATCCCCCTGGCTGCGATTCCAGCGGGCTGTAGGGGGCAACAAACTCGGCAAAAATGGCGCAGACGTAGAAAAAAATGAGAATGTAGGCTCCCACTTGAGCCCAGCGATTTTGGCGCAGCCGTTTCCACCACTGCATGAGGCCAGGGTCCCGGTTGGGCGAGTTGCCAGAACGAAGTTGGCTTTTAGTGTAGCTAAGCTTTGGGGTTATTTCGAAGACACTGCCCACGCCGTCCAATCTTGAACGGATCCCCCTAGCCGGCCAGGGAATAGCCGCGGCTGCAGGGGGCCATCATTTCCATCCGAGCTGCGGCGATGGTCTGCGGCAGCACCCCCACCAGCCGCGCCAAAATGTCATCCGGCAACTGCTTGACCAACTCCGCAGAGAAAAACTCCTCCAAGCTAAAGAGCAAAATCCGCGCCCGCTGGGCCGGCAAAGGATTATCGGTGATCTGCTGCAACCAGCGCATCCAGTGCAGCCGCTTGGTATAGGCGTTTTGCCGCTCTTGATAGCCCTGAGGATGCAACAGAGCCACATCCCCAATCGGGATCACGCTGCTCGACTCCACATCCAAGGGCCCCCCCACCGCAGCGCCCGGCCCGGCAAACTCGGCATGAAACGTCTTGCAGATGATCAAGGCGTTGTGCCGCTGCGGATCCACCATCAGCAATTGGCCGCTGCTGAGGCTGCGAATCAGTTGACCTGGCTCAACCCACTGAACCAGGCTATGGCTGTTGGGAGAGGGCTCGTTCATACCTCTTTAAGATATCTCAGCTCCCCTTCCCCTTACATGAGATCTTCAACTTTCGCAGCTCTGCTTGACCAAATCTTCATAGATTGGGGGGAGAGGGCCAAACGTGGCCTTCCCCCAAGCTACTGGCGGGGGGTTTGGATCTCGCCGACAACCCGAATGGCGATCCCTTCGCCGGCCTGGCAGCGGCCAATGCGGCGGGCATAGGAGTAGCCGGCGCTGTGGAGCTCTTGCAAAAGCTCTGCGGTGAAGGCGGGATCCACCGCCAGCAGCAAGCCGCCGCTGGTTTGCGGATCCGCCAAGAGCAACTGCTGCCACTCCGGTAGAGAGTCGGCCTCTACGCCTTCATAGCCTTGCCAGTTGCGGCGGGCTGCACCTGGGAAGATCCCCGCCTCCGCCAAGGAGAGGGCCTCGGGCAAAAAGGGAATAGCAGCCAAATCCAGCTCGGCGCTTACCCCTGAGCCACGGCAGACCTCTAGCAAGTGTCCCAAGAGGCCAAACCCCGTTACATCGGTTAGGGCGTGAACCTGGGGTCGCCGCGCCAGTTGTGGGCCGATGCGGTTAAGCTGAGTCATCACCTGCAAAACCTCGGCGTAGCCCGCTGCGCTAAGCTGACCCTTTTTTAGGGCGGTGGTCATCACCCCGATCCCCAGCGGCTTGGTTAGGATGAGGTCGTCGCCGGGCTGAGCCGTGGCGTTGCGGCGGATGTGCTGCGGGTGGGCCAGGCCTGCCGCCACCAAGCCGAAGATGGGCTCGGGCGAATCGATGGAGTGCCCCCCGGCCAAAGGGATCCCGGCTTCCTGACAGATCTGGATTCCCCCGGCCATGATCTCCCGAATAGCCGACAGGGGCAGGGTGTTGACCGGCATGCCCAAAATGGCGAGGGCGAGAATGGGCGTGCCCCCCATTGCGTAAACGTCAGAGAGGGCGTTGGCTGCGGCAATGCGGCCAAAATCCACCGGATCGTCCACGATGGGCATGAAAAAGTCGGTGGTCAGGATCAGGGCCTGCTCGTCGTTGAGTTGGTAGACGGCGGCATCGTCGCTCGTTTCAGCCCCCACCAACAGGGCCGGATCTGACCAAAGAAGAGGCAGCTCCTTAAGAATCTGCTGCAGCAGCGCCGGGGCAATTTTGCAGCCGCAGCCGCCGCCGTGGGAGTACTGGGTGAGGCGAAGGGGAGTCTCCATGCAAGCAAAGGGAGAAAACGTCGGCCTGACTTTACTGTAGCGGCAGCTAGCAGCAACTGGAAAAAGGGGCGCTGGGCTAAGGTTGAAGGGATCCCTCTACCCATAGCGTTGCCATGTCTTTTGTCCCCTTGCACTTGCACAGCGAGTACAGCCTTCTGGACGGGGCTAGCCAATTGCCGCGTTTGATTGAGCAGGTGGTGGCGATGGGTTTGCCAGGACTGGCCCTGACCGATCACGGCGTCATGTATGGGGCCATTGAGCTGGTGAAACTGTGTAAAAGCAAAGGGATCAAGCCGATTATTGGCAACGAGATGTATGTTATCAACGGCGATATTCGAGACAAAAGTCGCAAGTATCCCAAGTATCACCAAGTGGTTCTAGCCAAAAACACCCAGGGCTATAAAAACTTAGTGAAGCTAACCACTATTTCCCATCTCCACGGCGTTCAAGGCAAGGGGATCTTTGCGCGCCCCTGCATCAACAAAGAGTATTTGGCCCAATACAAAGAGGGGTTGATCGTGACCAGCGGCTGTCGAGCTGGGGAAGTGCCCCAGGCCATTTTGCAGGGGCGGCCAGAAATTGCCCGCCAGGTTGCCGCCTGGTATCAAGAACAGTTTGGAGACGATTACTACATTGAGATCCAGGATCACGGCTATCGAGAAGACCGCTTTGTCAATGTGCAATTGGTGCGCATTGCTCGCGAATTGGGGATCCCGATCATCCTCACCAATGATAGCCACTTCATCTCCTGCTGGGATGTGGAGGCCCACGATGCCCTGCTCTGCATCCAAACAGGCAAATCTCTCACCGAGAAAGATCGCCTTCGCTACAGTGGGACGGAATACCTGAAAAGCCCAGAAGAAATGCGCCGCCTCTGCCGCGATCACCTGGAGCAAGAGGTGATCGATGAAGCCATTGCCAACACCCTCAAGGTGCTGGAAAAGATCGAGGGCTATGACCTATTTGGGGAAATGCGCATGCCCGACTACCCGGTTCCACCGGGCCATTCTGCCGATAGCTATCTCACCGAATTGGCCTGGCAGGGCTTGGCAAAACGCTGCGGCGTTGCCTATCCAGATCAGATTCCGGAAAACTATCAGGAGCGCCTGCGCTTTGAGCTGAATATCATCCAACAAAAGGGCTTCTCCAGCTATTTCCTGGTGGTTTGGGACTACATTCGCTATGCCCGCGAGCACGGGATCCCAGTAGGCCCAGGCCGCGGTTCGGCAGCCGGATCCCTGGTGGCCTATGCCCTGCAAATTACCAATATTGACCCCGTCAAATATGGGTTGCTCTTCGAGCGTTTTCTCAACCCAGAACGGCAATCGATGCCGGATATCGATACCGATTTCTGCATCGAGCGGCGGGGAGAGCTGATCGACTATGTAACCCGCAAGTATGGTCAAGAGCGAGTGGCCCAAATCATCACCTTCAACCGCATGACTTCCAAAGCTATTCTCAAAGATGTTGCCCGGGTGCTCGATATTCCCTATGCCGAAGCCGACAAAATGGCAAAGCTGATCCCGGTATCGCGGGGCAAACCGGCAAAATTGGAAGAGATGATCGGCGAGAACACGCCGGCCCCCGAGTTCAAAGAAAAATACGAGAAAGACCCAACCACTCACCGCTGGATCGAGCTGGCCCGCCTGTTGGAAGGCACCAACAAAACCTTTGGGGTTCACGCTGCCGGCGTGGTCATCGCCAAGGATCCCTTGGATGAGATCGTGCCCTTGCAATACAACAACGAAGGTCAAATTATTACCCAGTACTCGATGGAAGATATTGAGTCTCTGGGCCTGCTGAAGATGGACTTTTTGGGGCTGCGCAACCTGACGATGATCCAGCGGGCTGTGGAGCTGATTCGAGAGCACAGAGGGGTCACCATCGACCTGGATAACCTACCATTGGATGACGAGAAAACCTACCAACTTTTGGAAAAGGGAGAGCTGGAAGGGATCTTCCAACTGGAATCTTCCGGGATGAAGCAGGTGGTGCGAGAGCTCAAGCCTTCCAACTTAGAAGACATTTCCTCGGTCTTGGCTCTTTACCGACCGGGGCCATTGGATACGGGCATGATCCCAGACTTTATCGATCGCAAACATGGCCGCAAGCCGGTAACCTATGCCCACGATCTCCTCAAGCCAATCCTTCAAGATACCTACGGCGCCATTCTCTACCAAGAACAGATCATGCGCATTGCCCAGGACATGGCCGGCTATACCCTGGGCCAGGCCGACCTGCTGCGGCGGGCGATGGGGAAAAAGAAAGTTTCCGAGATGGAGCAACAGCGGGAGCAATTCGTCCGGGGAGCTTTGGAGCGAGGTGTGGCCAAGGAAGTGGCCACGGAACTATTTGACCAGATGGTTGCTTTCGCCGAGTATTGCTTCAACAAATCCCACTCTACGGCCTATGGACTGATTACTTTCCAGACAGCCTATCTCAAGGCCAATTATCCAACAGAATACATGGCGGCGCTGCTTTCTTCTGTGGGAGGGGATCAAGATAAGGTGCAGCGCTATATCACCTATTGTCTGTCGATAGGGATCCAGATTCAACCGCCCGATATCAACCGCTCTGGGCTGGATTTTACCCCCCAAGGATCCAGCATTTTGTTTGGTCTAGGGGCGGTGAAGAATGTGGGTGAGGGGGCGATTCAAAACATCCTGGCTGCCCGCCAGGCGGGGGGCCCCTTCACCTCTTTGGCCGACTTTTGCCAGCGGGTGGATCTGCGCCTGGTTAACCGTCGCGCCATCGAGTCGCTGATCTGTGCAGGCGCTTTTGATTGTATTTCCCCCAACCGCAAGCAATTAATGGTGGATCTGGATCCCATTCTCACCTGGGCGACGGAGCGGGCCAAGTCCAAAGCCATTGGTCAAGCCAGCCTATTTGATTTGTTGGGCAGCGACAGCAGTGATGGCCAGGGATTTATGGAAGCGCCGCGGGGGCCTGCTACCGAAGATTTTCCAGCGCCAGAAAAGTTAAGGCTGGAACGGGATCTGTTGGGTTTTTATGTTTCGGATCACCCGCTGCGACGGATTCAAGAGCAGGCGCGCCTGTTGGCTCCCGTTAACCTCTCGGATTTGAGCGGCTACGCAGCCGAGACTTCTGTAGGCATTCTGGCCCTAGTGACTGCCATCAAAACCGTAACCACCAAGAAAGGGGATCGCATGGCCATTGTGCAACTGGAAGATCTCACCGGCAGTTGCGAAGCGGTGATCTTCCCCAAGACTTACGAACGTTTGCGCCATCGCCTGGAGGTGGATCAACGGCTATTGATCTGGGCCAAGGTGGATCAGCGGGATGAACAGGTGCAATTGATTGTCGAGGACTTACAGCCAATTGAATCGGTGAGTTGGGTTACGGTGCAACTCCCTCTGGAGGCTGCCGGCACATTGGAGGATCGATACCGCCTGCAAACATTGCTTGCCCGCCAACGCTCGGAAGCCAAGGAAGAAAATCGCATCCCCGTTGTGGCGGCCATCGTCGCCCCTCCCCACACGCTCTGGGTGAGGCTGGGATCCCAATTTTGGGTTAAAAATGCCCAGGCTGCAGTTGAGGCCCTCCGCCAAGCTGGCTATACCGCCCGCAGCGAAGCGCTAGCCTCTTAAGCCGTCAACCCAACTGTTGTTCCAGCCAAGTGCGTAACTGGGTCACGGTTAGCCGCGGCGAGGGGCGGGGCAGAGATCGTTCGGGATCCCCCGCCAAGCTCAGCACGGGAACCTCCAGTTGGTAGCGCTCCCACCAGGTGGGGTTAGTGGTGATGTCGCGGATTTCCAACGTGGCGATCTCAGGGATCTGCTGCAACTTCTCCGCTAGGCCCTCGCAGAGGTGGCAGCCGGGCTTGCTGTAGAGGATCAAGGGCGGCCAAGGCATAGGGGATCCCTAAAGGCTGACAGTACAGGCCAGACGACGGTGCTGCAGCGAGGGCATCTGCCGCCGGATAAGCTGCAGGCGCTCCGGGTCGATCTCGGCAATGGCCACCCCTGGTTTTTCGCCGCCGGCATCCGCCAGGATCGTCCCCCAAGGATCCACGATCATGGCGTGGCCATGACATTGCCGCCGCTCGTAGTGGGTGCCCACCTGGGCGGGAGCAATCACATAGCAGGTGTTTTCAATAGCGCGACACTGTAGCAAAACCTGCCAGTGGTCCCGGCCCGTGTAGGCGGTAAAGGCGGCGGGGATCAACAGCACCTGCGCTCCTCGATCCACCAAGGAACGATACAGCTCCGGAAAGCGCACGTCGTAACAAACCGATAGACCTAGCATGCCCAGCCGCTCTTCCTGGCAGACCACCACCTCGTTGCCGCTCACCACCGTGTTCGACTCGCGGTAGGTGTTGCCGTCGGGCAGGTTGACGTCGAAGAGGTGGATCTTGCAGTAGCGAGCCAGCTCCTTGCCCTCGGGGCTGTAGAGGGCGGCGGTGTTGTACACCTTGCCTTGTCCATCCGGCACCGGGTATCCCCCGCCCAGCACGAATACCTGGTAGCGCTGGGCCATCTTGGCCAAAAACTCCTCGGCCCGCTGCGCGATCTCCGAGGCAAGGCGAGCTTTTTCTTCCTCCGGCCCCATGAAGGCAAAGTTTTCCGGCAAAGCTACCAGCTCACATCCCCGCCGCGCCGCAAAGTCAATCCACTCCTCTGCCTGTTGTAGGTTGCCGGCCAGATCGGGGGTGCTGGTCATCTGAAGGGCGGCTGCCAAATAGGATCGCATGGGGAAACTCCAGGAAAACTCAAAGGATCCAGCCGTCTAGCCCACCAGGTGCCACCAGCCCAACGCAGGCCCCACAAATCGCACCACCACCCAGACAATGGCCAGGAGAATAATGCCGGCCCAAGCGCCCCGAGTTGTCCAATTGTAGATCGTGCGGGCTTGGGCTTTGGTGAGAGGAATATCTTTGAGCTGGGGAAACAGTAGCTCTTGGTCAGGGTCGGGGCTGTTGCGGGTTTTGCGGCGCTTTGCTTCGCCCATAGGCTGGCCTCCAATGGTTTTGGCACAGTCGTGACTTTCATCTTAATTCTTCTGTGCCTCTCCTAGCTGGTGGGGTTGCGACTGCTGGGTCGGCTGAAGGTTTTTTAAGGGCACTTTGTCGGTGCCGGGGTTCTGGGCAAGAAATTTGGGAGCCTAACTAGAGGCGCTGGTGTAAAAGCGCAGGGCAAAGCGCCAGAACAAATGGGATCCGACCAACAGCCCCGCCGCCAGCAGGGCGGATCCCACAAGCCACGGCCACTGGGCTCGTCCCAACAGGGTTTCTGCCGGCACCGTGGTCAAGAAAGCCACCGGCACAACGAAGGTAAAAAACAGCCGATAGGCCACCGGATAGGCCACCAGGGGGAAGCGCCCCGCCTCTACCAAGCCCCGCAGCACCTCGGTGACGTTGTAGATCTTGACAAACCAGATGCTGGTGGCCCCCAGCATAAACCAGAGGCTGTAGAGGATGACCAATCCCAGGAGCAGGGGCACCAGACCCAAAACATAGGCCCAGGCCAGCAGCCGCAACTGGATCCCGGCGTAGAGAATCAGCACCAGGCCAAAGCCGATATCCACCAGGCCCCAGGGAGAGAACACCCGGGTTGACAGCCAAAACTGGCTACTAATGGGCTTGAGCAAAACAAAATCCAGAGTGCCCTCCTGCACCTGCTGCACGATGCGGTTTAAGTTGACGTTAAAGAGGCTGGCCGACACCCCCTGCAAGATGGTGAACATGCCCAAGACGATGAGCGCCTCCGGCCAGCTCCAACCCCCCAGGCGGTGCCCCTGCTGATAGAACAGTGAAAGCCCAAACAGAGCTGACCCCAGGCCACCCACGCTGCTGAGGCTGGCAAAGAAGAAATTGGCGCGGTACTCCATTTCTGCCGCTACAGAAGTGCTCCAAAACAGCCACAGCACCCGCAAGTAGCACAGCATTCGTTCTCTCTCCAATCTCAGATGAACTACCCCACCGCGCAGGCGGGTGGGGTTTCCTCACCCGCTTGACAGCAGAGCTTTTGTCTCTTCTTCTGCCCCAGTTGCTTCATCGTTCGCGGCAGCGGGATGGAGTCCATCCCGTGTACCGGGTCTCTGTTCGCAAAGCGTGGCGCTAGCCATAGTAGAGCTGAAGCATCCAAGACTCACGAGGCTGGTTCCCAGCCCCGGTTGCTGATTAGTAGCAACGTTGTAGAAAACCATCACCGTTCCCCTGTCCCGCGGTATCGCAAACCCACAGGCAGAACAGACATGGTAACGGTTACTTAGCTCTGCCCACTCCTTGTGAACAGCACCGCACTCCGGACAGCGCTGAGACGGCTTGAGGGTTTGCGTGGGAAGAAACAAGACCAGACCACCTTTCTGCTCAATTTTGTAGGTCAGCATTTGGTTCAGCGTACC